>JACQRL010000364.1 GCA_016206485.1 Planctomycetota bacterium
GTATTGGAGTTCTTTGCCCATAAAGCAAATATTAAAGAACTCTAAGCACCGGAGATCTGAAACAAGCGATTTTTACCATACCTCGAATTCTTCAGGTTTGCAATATTGGAGAGATTGGTACTCCGGCTATATGAGCAAAAAAACAGTCAAAATATTAAATGAGGTTACAAATTGGGATGAGCGCGGTTATGAGTATTGTAATACAGGATCTAAAATTGCTTTTAAAAAAGGTGATAAAGTTATCAGATTTGATTTTAACTCAAATGCTGTATGGATTCAGGAATTTATTACGGATATAAAACTTCCTGTAAATACCCCAGATGGAAGATACTTTGTTGCTTTCAAAAGATTGAAACGGTATAAAACAAAGCGCTTAACACAAAATTTTGTGAAGGTTTTGAAAATGCTTAGAATTGTAAATAAGAAAAGTGGGTTGAAATACTGCAAGAAAATCAAGCTCGAAAGCTGGAAGCAATTGCAACAGTACTTTCGAAAGTGAATTCAAAACACTTGTAGACCTATGATACTGGATTGACGACATGACACAAGACGTGAAACAGATAAATATGAACCACGGCGTTCTCTCCCGCGCCCAAGGTTGTCTGCTCGGTCAGCTCGCAGGGGATGCTTTGGGAAGCTTGGTTGAGTTCCGAACACCACAAGACATCAGGCGGGAATATCCAGACGGTGTGCGTAAACTTGCCGATGGAGGAACTTGGAACACTATCGCTGGGCAGCCTACTGACGATTCCGAGATGGCCCTATTGCTGGCCCGCGTGCTTGCGGATCAGGGAAAATACGATCCCGATGAGGCTAGGAAGGCTTACGTTTTTTGGTTGAACTCTGGGCCATTCGATTGCGGAAAGACCGTCTCCAGTGGTTTACGGGGTCGTCACAATCCGGAAAGCCAAGCTAACGGAGCAATGATGCGGGTCAGCCCGCTTGGTATCTTTGGTATTAACCACAGCTTGGAGAAAGTTGCCGAGTGGGCGTGCCAAGACGCAACGATCACTCATCCACACCCGATTTGTCAGCAAGCCAACGTGCTGTTCACAACGGCAATTAGCCTTGCCGTCCGGACAGGGTGTGAATCTGAGACCCTGTACAAGCAGATCATAATTCGGACAAAAAGTATGAAAGTGGCTGAGCCCTTACTGAACGCCATCCACGGAGCCGCCAAAGCACCTCCTCCCAATTATACCTACCAGCAAGGATGGGTTTTAACAGCATTCCACAACGCTCTCTGGCAACTCCTTCATGCACCGAGCCTGGAAGGCGGTGTCGTGGACACAGTCATGCGCGGCGGAGACACCGACACCAATGCAGCTATTTGTGGTGCGCTTCTAGGCGCTGTACATGGTCGGAACGCTATCCCTGTTCAATGGGTCGAATCTATTCTCAACTGCCGCCCTGCAGTAGGCCAACCGCACATACACCATCCTCGCCCAAAGTGTTTCTGGCCGGTGGATGCATTAGAGCTGGCAGAGCAATTGATATCATCCGGTCGCTCAGATACATCGGAGCGCTGGGAAATAATAATGTAACTCAACACTGCTTACAGTTTGCCGGGAACAACCTGTTATTTAATAACTCTATGGATATCAAAGGTTTACATCTTACTCAATGTCGAATGGAAATTCGATTATGAAGTGGTTTGCACACGAGGAAACATAAATTTATTGATTTTCCTATCAAACAATTCGATTCTAGATTTAATGATAGAAATGGAAAAAAACTCAGATAGAATGAGAGTACTTATGCCAAATGTCAGGTCAGAATGTCTGGAATCATTCGGAAAAAATGACTTAAAAGCTGAGACAGACTTAACTAGAAATTGTCCGATAAAAGGTTGTACCAGCAAGTTATCTAAAGTTTCATATAGAAAAAAAGATTTGCCTTATTGTGGAGTTCATGGTCTTCGGCTGCATGCTAAGTCATCTACCTTTGTATATTATAACGGCGATGACAAAGAAAGCAGTAAATTAGCAAGGCTTAGAAATTTCCAGTTTCATAAAGACTATATCAAGCAATATGTACTGAACAACCCAACCAAGGCAGAGACGCATAGACTAGGACATGAAAACAGTGAAGACGCTTTGAGCTGGAACGTTTTCGTGCCCTTTCTTGACGCAGAATTGTTACCTCAGCTGGTTACATGGTTGACAGGTAAAGAGTTCACTGATCCCCCTGAATTATACATGTGGGGAGAGCAGGTAGATTTAAACAATAGTGCGAGCATTAAAGGTGTATACAAACCTTTAGAAGAAGCAAGAAATCACTTTGAGGAGGATATAGAACGCTTTAAGACTGAGCCTGATATCATGTTAATCATCCCAAACAAGCTTGTGATGTGTATAGAAGCGAAATTCACTTCTGGAAATCCTTTAGCCAAAGAAGGATATAAAAAAAAAGAAGGTGAAAAACCATATGACAAGACCGGTGTAATAAACCGGTATTTAATAGAAAATAAATGGCAATTCTCAAAAGTTATTGATGTGGAAAAAATTAAAGCTTCAGAGAAATTCCACACTCAGATCTTCCGCAACATAGTTTTTGCGTGCTGGATGGCTGAGAAAATGAATGCAAATTGGCGTGTAGTTAATCTCGTAAGCTCAACACAATGGGAGGGAAAAGAGGTGAATAAGTACGATTTTTCTGACCCTACACCAGTGATTCATGATTATTTAAATGAAGATTATAGTAATTGTTTCACCTTCCGAACTTGGGAGGATCTTTATAATGACCTAGTCAATAAAAACAGCAGCCTAGAAAAGTTAGGAAATTTCATGCGACAAAAAACAGCAAATTTAAAACCTGCTTTTGAACTCAATGCGTAAGAAAAGAAAAACCAATAAAACTCATATAAAGGCAGAAATGTTGGACTGGCCAGATCATCTTCCAAGGGCTATTGCATTTGATGTTGATGGGACGCTTTCTGATAACCGCAAGCTCGTTAGAAAATTAAATGGGAAACCTATAAGAGGATGTAAATTATTCGGTGAACCCAACCACAAAATAATCAAAGGAATGTATTATGTGAAAAAGCTGGGTTTTGAGATAGCAATTTTTACTGCAAGAGCTAAGTCTGAGACTAAGTCACTAAAACATTGGCTGAAGAAACATCAAGTACCTTACGATTATTTATGGATCGATCAAAAACCTCCATTTATCGTATTAGTCGACGACCGTGTAATTGATTCAAAAAAGAAATCGTGGTTTAAAGACTTGCAGTACAAATTAAACGCTTTGCATCTAACAATTAATGGAGAGTAATTTCATTGCAAAATTACATTTTAAGCATTGAGATTGAACAAGAATACATTGAAGCAGAAAAGTATACTTAAGTTTATGAATAGAGGTGCAGTCTATGAATAAAGAACAAGCCATTGAGAAATTACTTAATATAAAAAGGGATGAGGCACATTTTAAAGGAGGAGCCCCTCATAAACCCCTGCTTTTACTTGTTCTTTTCAGTTTAATAAACAAAGGGGGAACTGAGAATAACTTTGAAATAAATAATGAATTAAAAGCTTTATTTATAAGCGATCTTTCATATCTTCCCTCATAGCTTCATCGATACCTTTCTCAAAGCTTTTCTCAATCCCATCAGGTGATAGATCTGCTATTGGAACTAAACCACATCTACATCCTATATGAAGAGGTAATTGAGGCGGATTCTCTGGCAGGTATTTTCTGCTACCTAAGCGCACACAATAAGGACAATCGGCCTTGCTATTCTCTGACGTCAACTTCCATCCTTCAACAAAAGTTGAATATGAATTATGCCTGTCCCTAGTTGCATATGCAGACATGCTGTATGTGTGACAAATCAGTTGGGAAACTTCAAATATATGTTTCCAGTTTTTTGAAAGATCTGCAAGATTGATATGTCTAAATTCAGGTGGGAGTTGTTGTAGCTGAAATAACTCCCTAGATGTTATATCTTTACCTAATCTTATTTGAATATCCGATAAACCTGTTAAAAACTCAATAGCAACGGCTTTTCTTGTAAACTTTGGTTTATTGAGATCTGCAATTAAGCTATTAAGATCGTTAAGCTTTAGTGTTTCGAGTATTTTTGCCATAGAAATGTTAAAGCCTCTGACAGCCAATCCTAACTCAACAAGTCGTTCAAAACCTTGTCGATCACGATGTTTGGCCGGAATAGTAAAAACCTTTGAAGTGTTTCTATAAAACCTGAGGTAGAGTTGGATATTATTAAAACCAAATTTATCAATAAGGGCATCGTCAATTGTTTTGTCTGCAGGTTCATATTCAAATAGTGCTTCTACGTCAGTAATTGTGGGCCTAATCTCCAAAGATTGTATTGCTTGTTCCTTAAATACTTGCAACAGATCATTTTTATCTCTTTCAGATGATGAATCCCACTCGGGTATAGTTTGTTGAAGTGTTTTAATTGTATTTAGATACAGAGGTTTATACTCATTAATGTAATGTTGTACTTCTTTACAAACTAAATTCGTCTGACTGATTATTGGCATAAGCTGTCTAGTAGCTGAGTACAAATCCGTAGTCAGCGAGTTGTCAAGAATCTTCTTAATCTCCAACGCAGTTGATTTATTCACGTTATAAATTGTTAAAGAAAAAGTAGTATCAGGATTAAGTATCCATCCTTTATCGCTTGTTGCGTAAATTTTGCTAACTTTGATATTGCTGTTACCTGAATCTTCATCTGACTTTATCATAGGAACAATCGGCTTTTTATACGTTATGCATTTTCTATTTACGAAAAAAATAGCCGCACAAATTAATATTAAAGGCAGCAACACTTCCATATCCAGAAATTATAATTTTGGTGTCATCTGTTTATAGTAATTACAACTTTACAAACAAAATAACCCCTTGGCACATACTTAACGTTAGTAATTTGTCCAAGGAAAACTCTTAAACTGTTAAACTTAAAGCCCTTGGCATAGTAGCCAGACATATATATAATACCACTACACTACCTGTCCTAAGACCCGAGGGATACTTAAAAAGATTGTTATGAATCAGTCAGATCGAAGGGTCGCGATAGACAAGGGTATCTATTTATTCAAATACAAAACCCGACCTTCCTGGTATCTCGAAATAAACAGTCAGGGCAAACAAAAACGGATATCTCTCAATACCTACCATAAACACATTATTACGCTACAGATAGCTCAGGAAATGGCATATAAGCAAAGATATAGACATTTGAACGTATCGTTACCGAATAAGCTAAAACTATGCGACGTTGTAAATGAATACATTTCATACTGTTCCTACTACAATGCCTCAATAACCATCGAACTAAAAACCCAGATTCTGAAGTGCTTTATAAACTGGCTTAAACAGAAATATAATGTCAGTAAGATCCTTTTGTCCCAAATCACGTCACAACACGTTATGGATTTCTTGAACAACAGAAGCAAGATCGTTAAGCCGATCTCTGTCAACGAGGACAGGCAGAGACTTCACGAATTTTTTGCTTATTGCGTGAAAAAGAAATATATATATGGACTAATCACGCTCGTGATGTCCCTATACTGAAAGTTGATCAGACTTTGCCGAAAACATTGTCGCAAGAAGAGGTTTCAAAACTGCTTGAAGCGGAATAATTCTATTCTTGACATTAGGATCACCTGTGAATATAACAGTCTCGCGTAAATGGGGAGAAATACAAAGGTAGTCTTGATTCTGTATCTTATTGCAGTACTTGTCATTCTTATTTACCCTCCATGGATTTACGTCAAATATCATCATACAGAGTATTCTTGGTTGTGGTCTCCACCTTATGGATTTTCACTCTCTCTGACAAATATGGCTGTTAACATAGCTATAGCAACGGTAGCAGCAGGCATTTGTTATTTGCTAATGAATTTTAAAAAGAAATCCCAATAAGCTGATGAAATATCTCTCTTTGCCTGTCTTGAAGTTTTTGAGCCAGAATATCTTTTAATCCTGTGGATTTTGCCCAGATGAGTCTTGCAATATTGAGGGTTTTATCCTCTACCCCCGAATGGATTGTGAGGTGTTGAAGCTTTACATAATCACCTACCACTGCGTCTTTTTTTGTTAATTTCAATCCGCTTATATTTTATTTCATATAGTTGCTTTCCTAAGGGCGTAGATCTTTTCACTTGCTCTCTTGCTATAATACCATACAACAATATTTCTCTCATCTCACTACCAGTCCTATGCCATCTGTAACGATTACAAATAGTGCACGCTGGCAGATAATTATCTGAGGAATCTTTTCCGCCTTTATCCTTTTGGATCACGTGGTCAACTTCCCAAGCACCTTGTAAGTTCCCCTTTTTCCAACCTCTTTTTTCATAAATTACCGGATCACCACAGAAATGGCAATGACCCTGTGTTTTAAGCCAAATATATAAAAGCTTTTTACTCATACCTAAACCCTCTGCGAATTCTTTTCACTCCTCCAACCTACCAACTTAAAGAGCTTAATTACATCTAAGGCACTACAAAATACCAAGACTATTCGCCATTTAGAAATACATCATATATTTTAAATTTTACAAATTCAAAATCATTCTGTCATTTCATTCAGTTTGGAGAAAGGCTTTTCTATATCACCCCATTAATCAAATTCTTACCCAAGCTGCTGCTGGACAACCGGGGGTTTCCTGTGTACAGTTGAACTGAAGTGTATAAAAATCGTGTCCAACTTCTGGGGACAACTACAAACATTCTCAATTACTCTATTTTAGCACGTTTAATCAAATTGTGGCGTGCACACAGCAGCTGTATGTTCTCGACTTTGAGCGACGTACCGCCCTTGGAAAAAGGCAGGATATGATCAAAATGCAAGTTATCAGGGCTTTTGCATTTTACGCATCTTCCTTTATCACGCTTCCAAACATCGAGTTTCACACTTGTTGGAATCAATCTATTGTGATTAAGATCGCTAATATCTTGTGAATCGGATTGCTCATCCGATAACTCCAATCTATATTTAAATACTTTCCTTCCTTCAGTTGATTCAATCCACGAATCAACGAGTTTGAAAATCCCATTATAAACCCAGATTCCGGGTTTAATCTTTTCATAAACTCTGACAAACTCAGGATTTGATCTGCTTTTCTTATATTTCTGAGCGACTTCATAGAACAAACCATTTTGAGTCAAAGAGCCTCCTGGGTTTTTCACAGGCTGATCTACTGTTTTCGGATTTTTATCTGTATGTGACCGTTGAATATCATGACCTTCATAAATCAGAACCTTCCCATTTTCCTCAACTCGATCTTGATAAGGGGCTCCTTTTCTTATACTCATAAGAAAAATGCTCCTATGGCCATGAAGCCTAAAATTCATGCCTCTTTGTAAGGTTGCTCCTTCCTCTTTACACATGTCAAAATGAGATATAATGTCTCCTGGCTTGAACATATCTCTAGTTTTCATCTAGCCATCGGTGGACATTATCTCGATATTTCATCATGGCCATCCTGAAATTTGAAGGATAGTATCGATCAAAACCCTCTATCAATGTGGATAGTGGGTATTGACTTGATGATGACTTGAAAAACTGTTCATGTCTTTTGCGTGGGGAGAAAAGATCAATATTGCAGATTTTTAATCCACTGTCCTTAACGCTATTTATCAAAATAGTATTAATATGTTGATCTCCAAATCCATAACCTACAAGAACCAACTTGGCATTTTTCGATTTGAGCACATTAGTAAACAAATCGAAGTACGTTTTTAGAAGCGGCTCTTTGTCAATTTCTGATTTTTTATTTAATCCGACAACCATACATTCATTGCCTCTTGAACTAAACCACCCATGGGAACCGTGCAATTTTAAGTAATTGGTGTGACTTCGTGAATCAATAGACTGTTTTGCATTTTCAATAGAAGCACTAGTTGGGAGGCTTAAAGATTGATGTGTTTTTAAAGTCTTTCCCTTGTTTTCATTTAACCATTCATAGTATGCGGTGTTATCTTGGAGCAAAGGAGATTTATATCCAAAGAGTCTTTCTAAAAGAAGATCTTGATTCAAAGTGAATATTAAATCAAACTGTATCAAAAAACTCATTGGCCACTGAATCAAGTCATCCTTTTCATTGCCATAGTAATTTCTGCTCAGCCAGTATGAAATAGATTGGTCAAGCATTTGATAAATTTCCCTCATTGCTGAAATAACCTTTGCTTTATAGTCTCGAAATTCGGGTTTTACTAAAGCATCTTGATAAAACCCTTCATAATCATAATTTTCACGCCCAAATAAGTCTTTTTTTAACCACTTAATTCCGTCAAGGTTTTTATTGTTATAAAAATTAGTCCACATTTCTGGTTTCAAAAAACCACCAAAATCGGCTGAAAAACCTGCTCCAGTTAAGAGTATTTTTGTCATTGTAAGCTCACTTTGCTTTTGATGCAATCGTCAGCAATCTTTTTACTGCTTTTTTCTGTGCTTTTAGATTAAAAATATCGCATGCGTGGTGCAATATGGAGAGATGTGAAATTAATGCTGCTCCCAAGCCATATCTGTAGTATTGCTCTTTCATCGGTGTTTTGTTAATCTGAAATCCTTTTTTCATATCATTCGGGTCTATGAGATCAATGTAGTCGAGCATACTTGTTGGTTTGTTGTGAGCGGTTACGGACATCACATCATATAATACCTCATACCACATGACGATGTTGAACTTAGATTTTTTCCTCCTTCTCGCTACATCTTCTGCCATCTTCTTTAGAGATATCCTCTTTCCTGCCCAGGTAAATCTATCTGGATACAATCTGGACACTTCTAGGTAGTTTTTATCGATGGTCTTACTGTGATTTTGAAACTTTTTTGTGTTTATTGATATACGAAGTTCTTTGTGATATTTTTTGAACATCTCTTTTTCGATCCATTTATGAACGTAGCAATAATTAACAAAGAGTTTTGACCTTGTTGAGTGTTTTAAACAAATATATGCAAGTGTAATAAACATTTCAAAAATGGATCGTGCTTGAATAAGACTTTGTTCTGGAAGGCCAGCTTTACAAAGTATTAATGTGGCCTTCATCTCGTTATTGCTCTTACAAAGGAAGTAAAGATTTATCAACCTATAAATGATCTTATTAAAAGATTTCGCAGTGAGATCATTGATAGATGTAACTACAACTGAGCCTAATTTTAGGCTTTCAGAGCAGTAGTTAAATAGTTTAATACTATCTCTATCTGGCATATCTTGTTAATCCAGTCCTAATAGATCCCAACGATTAAGGTATTTACCTTTATAATCTTCGAACTTGCGCGCTGGAGTATCTTTGTGTTGCTTAACACGTTTTCCAGGAGTTGATAACCAGTTCCTGTGACTTTCAGATATGTACTTAGCAACAGCTTTGCTTGGCACTATGAAATAATCTGGAGGTTTTTTGTTATCATTCAAGTTCACAAAAACATAAAACAAATTTTTTTCTACAATCTTTTCATGTTTAATGTTCATTATCCAAGATCTGTTAGATGTCTTATTCGTTTTAACTTGAATAGAGACAGCTTTCCGGCTCTCTTGATCAGCACATAGAATATCAACACCCCTGGTATTTCTTAGAGTTATCGATGCAATGTATCCTCTTTTTGATAACTCTGCGGCAACGTAATATTCACCTGCAACACCAGTCAAAACAGGATTTAGTTTATTCGAATCCATTTTAATTCTACAAGAATACTAAGGAATAGGTCTTTTTAAAGCCTTTACATTCTCTGCTGTTCTAAACGTGTTGGATGTAGCTTTATTTTCAAACCCCTTGGCATGGTAGCCAGACATATATCAAATACCACTACACTACCTGTCATAAGACCCGAGGTATTATTTAAAGAGATTATTATGAATCAGTCGGATAGAAGGGTCACGATAGACAAGAGAATCTATCTATTCAAATATAAAAACAGATCGTCATGATGTATTGGTTCACCGTGAAATGGACATCTTAGAGGTCTGAAGTGCTACACTCGTTGGAAGTCACTTGCATTTTGAAAATGTTATAATATTGACTTTTTTGCTCGTCGTGCTTTGGGTCCCATTATTTATTTCATTTGTATCTTGTTTTTTGATAACATCGAACCCGCCATGTCCACAGCAGTGACAATATGAGGTATTTAATACAGCTATGTCAGCTTTCATTTCTTTTTTAACTACAGATAGAAAATCTTTTAGTTCATCTGTCAGATAATGTGTTTGCTTTGCATTTTCAATTTTATAATGCATCGGAATAATAGTTCTAATGCGTTTACGAAGCATCATTATTATTTTTAATGCGGATTTCGAGTCTATTACAGAACCTCCTCCTACTGGAATCATCAGAACATCTATATATCCAAGCTTTTGTAGAAATTCCTCATCAGGACTAAAGCCTAAATCTCCTAAATGCACAATTCTTACATCATTTATATCAATTATGTGAATAATATTTTTCCCCCTCAATTTTCCACCTTTGTCATCATGAAATGTTGCTATTCTTGTAACAACCAATTTTTTTTGCAGCTCCACCGGTTTTTCATCTGTAAAATTATCAGGTTCTAACGTTTGTTTTTGCACCTTAATTGCTTCTTTAAAATTATGGTCAGAATGATTATGAGAAATCAGCAGATAATCGGTTGTCAGTTTCTTTCTACTTTTAATTTGGTAGGGAAGGTCACCAACTTCAAGCTTTTTTATGTCAAAAGGATCAATTATTATACTGGCAATCTCGGATGAAATAAGAAAGCACGAATGACCAAATGGCATTACTATGGCCACACATTCAGGCCTCTCTTGGGATTTGTCATTTTTCTCATCCATATGAGCAAAGTCAGATAAAGCCATAGTGCCTATCAGATTAAGAATGTATAACAGCCCCCATTTCATACTATTTTGTCATTGTAACAAGTTTCTGATACCGGTACACCTTTTTGCAG
Source organism: Planctomycetota bacterium (assembly GCA_016206485.1). Classification (GTDB taxonomy): domain Bacteria; phylum Planctomycetota; class MHYJ01; order JACQRL01; family SBBU01; genus JACQRL01. Next base: position 10,892 of record JACQRL010000364.1, read on the forward strand.
GTGTTCCCTCAGGATCTGTATCTTTTGTTCGGTAGTAAACCTTTTCGTTCAATTCTTCCTTAGAAGAACATCGAGTGCAGTCACTACAATAAGAAGAGTAAGCGCTCCCAAACACCATATGGCAATTAAAAGTTTCGATCCAGGAAATACCCTATATTTATATATAGCAGCATGAGACTTGTTGCAAAGTAAAATGAACTAAACTGGGCTTGTATAGCCAAAATTTTAATACAAAGCTTTCTACTTTCGAAAAGCCCGCTTATAAGAGATTCGTTTTCTTCTTAAGTACCAGAGAGGATTTTTCGTATATCCCGTATGGACTGAATTCTCATTTATGGCATTATAAATAAGTCGTGCTGATATTGGACCGAGCAGAAGTGACATAAAAACCCATGGTGAGGAATTTCTCCCATCACGACCGGCAACATACGAGTTCAACAGCGCTATTAAAAATAAACTAATAAAAATTGCCAAGGTCAACAGCCACATCTGATGTCTTAACGTATTTTCAAGCAACGATGTTACATTGATTGCAGTCTGGAGCCCATTCTATAAGTAAGGTTTATTATGCCCTCTTAGAAAGGATGATCAAAGGCTGTCAGAGCTTGAAATGCAGTATCAATTTCTATCCTAAACATGGCATGCACCCCATGTCGGTGTCTCAATCAAAATAGTTTTGTACATACTTGTTGTTGGATATAATACTCGCTTACTGTGCCCCCATGGTGGGGGCACAGTTGAATAAAATGGAGAATAAAGAAGATTTGAGCCGGAAAATAGGGGGTGTGACAACCTTCCCAAGGTGGACGTCGCGGGTTCGAACCCCGTCGCCCGCTCTTCAATGCACACTGTATAGTGCTGAATTGTATAATAATGTGCTTTTAAATTTTTATCGATTATATTTTTTGGTGAAGAGCGCTCAAACATCCGACAGTAGAACAGAAGATTGATTTCAGTGGACTTTGAATTTCTAATTTTAGATTTCTATTTTAAGCCTTATACTTCTTGATATCAATCCTAAGATCCAGAGGGCCAAAGCCGAGCGGGAGAAGCTCATCGATTGTTGCAATAACTACCTTGTCTTTTTTTGTTGTTGCCAAGATAACCTCCAATTTTGTATCCGAAATCTGCGCAAGCTCATAAAGAACCTGCCTGCAGCTGCCGCAAGGCGCTGTGACCTCTGTAGTATCAAACCCTTCGCCGCGCGCGATGACAGCAATAGAACTGAAATTTCTCACACCCATTGAGTTCGCCCTAAGTACTGCTGCCCTCTCTGCACAGATCGCTGACCCGTAGGCAGCGTTTTCAAAATTCGTCCCGGAAATCAGTTCGCCATCAACAGAAATCAGTGTAGCGCCTACATAAAAACGTGAATATGGATTATACGCGTGCTTCAAAACTTCCAAGGCAACATCAAGCGCCTTCTTCTGAAGTTCAGTCAGCTGTTTGTATTTTACCTGCCGCATATTAATCACCCCTAGAAAGAAATTTAGCTGCCAAAAGCGCTACCTTAATGCAGTTTTGTTCTCCCTTTTGAATCATTTGTTCATCGAAACCAATTCTCCTCGTACGCGAGGAATATACGGCGCAAACTGCCCCGGCACGCAGACGGCCTTTTGGTTTTGCAACATGATTCGCAAGGTTAAATAGTAAAGATGTCTCCATCTCGAGACTCAAAACACCCTGTTTAGATAACCGCCGAATAATTTCTTTATCACGCACAGGGAAGCCAGGAACTTCTCTCCCCTGCCCAGCATAAAAACTTGATGCCGTACAGGTCGTACCGACAAAATGCCGAATATTTAATTCCTCCGCCGCTTTTTTAAGCGCCGCTAAAACATCCAGATCACTTTGCGGTTTTTCGACGCTCCCCTCGTAATGTGAACTCGTATTTTCATGACTGATAGCGCCGGAGCTTATGACAAGATCTCCAATTTCAATCTGATCCTGAATAGCTCCACAGCTCCCGACCCGGATCAGAGTAGCCTTATCAAGACACTGGGCGATTTCCACAACCGCAATATCAGTGTTATCAGCTCCGATACCGGTCGACATTACTGAGAGCGGCATATTTTGATATTCGCCTGTATAAGTTACATATTCGCGACTCTCCACTTGGAAATTTATCTTGGAGAACAGCTTCGCAATTTTCTCCGCTCTTGCTGGATCTCCAACAAGTAAAATTACAGGCGCAAGGTCTCCGCGAGAACACCCTATATGATACTGTTTGCCAACAAAGTATTCACTGCTCCCAGCTTTTTTAACCATACGTTTACATTACCCAATAACTCTCAAAAACATTACTCATAAACTAACCGTTATATAATTCAAATCAAGTGATATGAAGATATTTACTATAGGGCATTCAAACAATGATATAAATGAGTTCATCAAATTACTCCGGAGACATAATATAGAAATTCTTGCGGATGTCCGGTCGCAACCCTACTCTAAATATGTTCCGCAATTTAATAAAATATTACTGGAAAATGCGCTTAAGAACCATCAGATCAAATATTTATTCATGGGCGCAGAGCTTGGCGGGCGGCCTGATAGCAAGGAGTATTATACTGCTGACGGGAGGGCTGATTATAAAAAGCTGTCAGAATCAAAGTTATTTATTTCTGGTCTAACCAGATTACTTGATATTGCCAACCGGTCTATTGCAGCAATCATGTGCAGTGAAGAGAATCCTGATACCTGCCACAGGAAGCTGCTCATCGGCTGGGCGCTGCAGAAAAAAGACATAGAGGTCTGCCACATAAGGGCAGATTGTTCTGTCGATCCAAACATCAATGAACAACGGCTCATCTTTGATGATTTTAGCTACTCCAAAAAGCCGATCAAAAAAAGTCAATAGACTTGAAAATCTCTCTTATTCCCGAAAAATGTACAATACTGCTGTTAATGAAACTCCGATTGTAAACACTAACACTGTACTATCTGTAAAATAAGAATATATCATCAACAGGATTCCGACGATCATCGGCCTAATCTTCAAGTTCCTCTTCCCATATACAAATGCAACAAATCCTATACTCCCGAAAAAGAAACTTCCGATCCACCACCACATTTGGAAATCATCCGACATTCCGCTTACTGAAGACTGAAACATATCCAGATATATTACTTTGACCCCTTTCAAATTAACAGAAAAACCGGTATTACCAACTGATAGTTACATCAACAGATACTTCCGGCATTTACATGCGAATGTCATTCTCAATGGAAAGTTTATGAGTCATATCTAAATTTTCAGTAAGCAAGGTTACAACAAATTTTAGCTGTGACGTTGGTTTCACCTTAAACAAAATCACGGTAAATCTGCTTTTCTGTGTATGAGAAAAATTTTGACTAAAGTCGTTTTAGTTTTCATCACAACAACCATGTACAACTGCAGAGACTCCAGATCTCCAGCTGAAAAACAGGAACCACAACAAGGAAAGACATCTTTAACTAATCCTCTTGATGAAATCAGCAGTAATCGACTCTCTTCCACTGCAATTCATAATAAATCTGGACTAGACTTTAAAAACAACAACATCGCCACAAACTTAAATGGAAATTACAATCAAGTAACTCCATCTCCTGAATTCAACAACTACACCGAGAAATTCGCGCAGCTTACGACTCAATTACGAACCTACCAACAGACAAGCTCCGATCTCACAGGCGGGAACAATGATGGGTTTGGAACTTTTGGCATTTTCAATTTTCTCTACAGAGAAAACGGCAAATACGTTATATTTGACGACAAGAATCAGGGCACAATCGTGCAGATGTTTTTTCAACCTGCGCTTCCAGACACAAATCCCAGAATATTATCTCAACAAATCCAGATATTTTCTGACAATGTTCTGACCTACGATGTCCCGGCGTATAAGTTTTTCACCGGTGAGATGCCCCCATTTACACTACCGCTCTCAAATTTAGGCAACGGCGGCTACTGGTCATATTTTCCACTGAAATATAGCAACAGATCAAAAATTCTTACAGACATAGCAACCTTCTACCACTTTACATATATGAAAGGAAAGGTTGATACCGATACAGACGATTTAACAAGAACATTTGAAAATAGCGGTCAATCGCCGCACACGCTGAAATCTGAGCTGGTTTCTTTTCCTGTCAACATTCCTGCCGGAAGAGAAATCGAGGCAATAAGGTATGATCAGGCAGGAACAATATTGGAGTTTCGTGCAACAGTCAACAATTCTGATAACTGGAAAAACTTGTGGCTGAAAATTTACTGGGATGGGCAAACCACTCCCGCAGTAAACATTCCGCTCGGCATGCTATTCGGCGCATCATATCCAGCATATGACATCAAAGGATTGTTTTCCGGAATGGACGGAACAACCGGATACTGCTATCTGCCAATGCCATTCAGAAGTAACGCCATTACAAAAATAGAAAATAAAGGTACAGTGGATGCGTCAGTACAGATTGATGTTGCAATTATTGATGGAAGATATCCTGAACCGTTCGGGCATTTTTACGCAAAATATAATGAAGCGCTTCCATCATCACTTAACTACGATTACAAAATCCTCCAGACAAACGGGTGGGGAAAATTAATCGGATTAGTAATTGATCACTACATAGACGAGGCCTTGGTGAGACAAAATGGGCAGTCCTATTGGTATATGGAAGGAGATCTTAGGATCTACGTGGATGGGTCAGAGCATCCACAGCTGCACGGCACAAGCCATGAAACAATATCAAACTGGGGCTGGTATGACAATTCACAAGCAGGACATGGAGCGCAGGATCGGCCATTCACCTATCCAACCCATAGCTACTCAGGCAAAAAAGTTGAGGCAACTCCAAACGGCATACGAATCAGCAGATCTCAAAACAGAACATTCGTAACCGACTTTGTTCCTTTTCATAAACAGATCGATGTTTCTCTGGAACATGCACTGACCAATGATGGAAATGCATACTATCATACAGCAGCACTTTTCTATAAATACGACGAAGAAATCCTCCAACCTGCAACTGTTCTGGATGTTGGAAACGCTCAATCCGAGACAGCACATAATTACTCAGTCAGAGGAAATACTACATCTATTTCAGTAACAGCAAAATATACCGGAGATTCATCTTTTCGGTCATTCACAGATACAGGAAGAAAACTTGATGTGGGTGCTGTTTCCACCTTCACAGTAAACATACCGCGAAACAATCAGGGGATTTTTATATCATGCCGGGTCGATCCTACCAACGGCCCATTTTCCGGCGATGTTTATGTTGACGGAACAAAAGTCGGAACGTTATACCAACCGGGAGCAAACACTAACAACAGGTTTTATAATACCGAGTTAGATGTTCCAAGCCAGTACACATCGGGCAAAGACAGTATTAAAGTCGAGGTCAAAAACAACGGCAATACACCGAGAAATGAACTACTCTATAATATTTACTATTACACCAGATAGTACACGCATTTGATTTCTAATAGATGGTCGGTATATCTCCTCCACAAATTTGGTCGGATTCAAAGAGAAGATATATTAACCGCTTTTCCACTCCATATCTGTGAATTCAGCACTATTAATCTGTGAAATTTGTGATGGATATTTATGAGATAATTCTACTTAAATAAGCCGGAATAAATTAACAAAAATATCTGAATTTTCTTGCATCCGTACTCAGGTACGGTCATATACTTACACTGTGCAAAAACCAAACGAGCTCTCGATCGGCATATTGGCCAAAAAAGCAGGCGTCAACGTCGAAACCGTCAGATATTATGAGAGAATCAGTCTGCTCAACAAACCACCAACACAACTGCACGGCTTCAGGAAATACGGGAATGAACATCTGCTTAAGATAAAATTTATCAAACGGGCGCAGGAGCTTGGATTCTCGCTCAAAGAGATAAAAAAACTTCTTTCTCTGAAAGTCAGGCAAACAGGCAAATGCCATGATGTAAAAAAGCTGGCGCTGGAAAAAATCAGTGATGTCGGACACAGGATTAAAGACCTGCAAAGAATCAAATCCAGACTGGAACAACTTGTCGCAGACTGCAACGATGAAAATCCCACATCCGACTGCCCAATCATAGATGTAATGCAGGGGAGCTCATGCTGCCAGGACAAATAAACTTTTCACGCATTCTTGAAACCTGTACCGCAGTACAGACTCGTATATTTATGTAGATATAATCAGGAGGTGAACTATGAATATGGAAATAAGGAAAAAAGTAGAGGTCTTCTAATGAACAACAAAAAAGAAGGGATCAGTTTCTTCGTGGCAGTTGTTTCGGCGCTAATAGCATCCAGCTGCTGCTGGCTCCCACTCGTGCTGATAGCTTTCGGCGCAGGCAGCGCAGTCGCAGTAGTTGCCTACATCGAACCATACAGAATCCCGATCTCAATAGTTGCTCTTTGCGCCCTTGCCGTAGCATTTTATTACATATACAAAAAACCTGCTGCTGTTGTTGAGGATTGCTGCAGCGTTGAGGGCAAAGGCGTGAAGGTTGTAAAGAAGCTGAACAAGGTAATACTCTGGATTGTCACATTGATCGTTCTGTGTATGCTGTTTTTTCCTGAAACTCTCTTTTCTTTTTTGACCGGCCAAAAGTCATCCACCGCGACCAATAACAGCAACATTATAAATTCCACAGATGACAAAACTGAGACTGTAACAATTCATATAGAAGGAATGACCTGACCACTCGGCTGACCGCCCAGAGTCAAGGGCGCCCTGGAAGGGCTGGATTATATAAAGAAAGTAGAGGTTATCTTTGGTGAAAAAATCGCAAGATTAACAGTTATAGCCGGAAAATTAAACAAAAAAGAGGTCATAGAAAAACTTAAGAAGGCGCGCTTTACCGCAATCTTCAAGGAGGATTAAAATGGGGAAAAAAGTCGTAGTTTATACAGGCACAACCTGAGCAAGCTGTAAAATGCTGAAAGAGTTTCTTTCTGCCAAAGGAATAGAATTTGAATCGAAAGATATTTTACAGGATCCAACTACCATGGACGAGCTCATTAATAAAACCGGCGCGCGATCCGTTCCCGTAGTAATCATTGATGACAAAGATATAGTGATAGGCTTCGACAGGGGGAAAATATCAAAATTGTTAGGAATAAAGTAATAATGAGACTGGAATGTCCCGGATGTCAGGGAATCAAAGAGATCCCCGATAACACAAAAATCGGGAATATCATAGAGTGTGAGCTGTGCGCAGGCATGAAGTTTAAACTCAATAGTGACAGCAAAGGATTCAAACTTATCCCAATCCATTATGCCAGCTGCCCTGACTGCGGTAAAATGCTTGAAGTTCCAACAAATTCTACGGCAGGAGACAAATTATTCTGCTGCGGCAAACAACACAAATTAACATTTGAATACGGGGCGTGGGCACTTACTGAAAGTAAAAAGTGAAAATTGAAATTTTAAAAGTGGAGAAGTATTAAAATGAAAAAACTTATGATCCCAATTACCATGCTGTTTTGCAGTTTATTTGGCGCAAATTTATCCGCTTTTCAGTGAGTCGGCTGACAATCAAGACCTCAGGGTGGAGGTTTCACTGTTGACGTCATTAAGCCGCCTCAGGGCAACTTTGATATAAATCTGAATTACTTCAGGATGAATCTTGACAGCGTTTTTGACACAAGAAGGAGGGCAACAAACAGCGCAAATGAAGAGCTGACATTCCAGATCTACACGATGACCGGCCGTTATAAAACAGATGACCACAGTTTTCTGAGGCTGGATCTGCCATATATCGATATAGACTGGGAAAGGAACAATATTCCCCTGGATGACAGCGGCGTTGGAGATATAAGATTTTCTTATTCCCATGACCTGCATCTTGATAATTCGCATACTTTTCTTTTTACTTTTGGACTGGAACTTCCGACCGGAGACAATTCTTCAGATCTTAATGCCGCATCGACCGCTCCAATTACAAACGTCAGGCCGGGTTCAGGGACATTTGACCCTTTCGCGGGACTGACATTCCTTTCTAAAAGAGAGGGGCTCAATTATTACGTGAACGCCGGCGCGACAGTCCAGGGCGGATCAGATGATGACGCGGTTGAACTTGGGGATTCCTTCAGTATGAGCGTGGGAATCTACCATCCGTTCTTCAACCGATATACAATCGGGGCCTCAGTTGACGGCATATTTACCAAACCGACGAGGATAGAAGACGTACCTCTTCGAAACAGCGGATACAGCTGGCTGTTTTTCTCTCTCGAACAAACTTTTCGCCTCGCCGAACAATACAGTGTTTCGTTAAGACTTTCATATCCGTTTTTTAGAAATGTGAACGGGAGGCAGCTTGCTCCCGATGAGATATTGATCTCCCTTGGATTGCAGATGAGTTTCTAACATTATTGGTTTCCGCGTAAAGCTGAATATGTTTGAACATATGTACATTAATATGTACACTACGCATATGGAAAAAAAGATGTTAAATAATGGGCGTCATCTGAATGCAACAGACGTAAGAAAGCATCTCTTTGACATCATTAATAAAGTTAACGATGAATCCCTGCCTTACACAATAACAATAAACGGCCGGCCAGAAGCCGTTATAATGAGCAAAGATGACTATGATGCCTGGACCGCAACAATTGAAACTCTATGTGACAGGGATTTAATTCAGAAGATTCTTGAAGGCGATGCAGACATTAAAAGGGGTAGATTTTCTGACTGGGAAAAAGTGAAGAAAAATCTGCAAATCAGCACTAATGTATCGAATAATACTCGCAAACAGAGCAATAAAAGAACTCAGAAGACTAGATAAAATCTCACTGGCTAAAGCAGCGAGACATATCGAGTCTCTCAAATCTAATCCTCTCCTGGGTGAAAAAATGGCTGGCCCATTTGAAGGCTCATACAGGATTAAAATTCCGCCCCTCAGAATAATCTATACTCCGGATGCCAAAAGCAAGACAATATATATAAGGGCAATAGGCTACAGAGGCGATGTTTATAAAAGGTAATGTTTTCTGCGAACCCGCAAACGTTATGTAGGGACGCAGAAAAAATATTAGACCTCGAATTCAATTAAAGCAAAAAGATGGATATCAATGCCCGCTATTCATCTCTTCCATTCCGAAATCTGAAATCTACAATACAAAATTGTTTGTGGAGGTTCTATGGCAAACAAATATCAGAAAAGTAATGTCCCGGCGCTTGTGAAAGTAAAGATCGAGACCTCGCTCGGCTCCATAACTACAGAGCTTTATGGAGATAAAGCGCCGATCACAGTGGAAAATTTTCTCCGCTATATCAATGAGAAGTTTTATGAAGGAACGATTTTTCACAGGATTGTACCGGGATTTGTCATACAGGGAGGAGGTCTCGCTGAAAACATGAAAGAAAAAGATAATCACGACCCGATTAAAAATGAAGCCGACAACGGAGTGAAAAATGAGCGTGGAACGCTTTGCATGGCAAGAACATCTGTAGTTGACAGCGCTACAAGCCAGTTTTTCATAAATCTTGCCGATAACGAGATGCTCAATCATAAGGGGGAATCTCCGAGCTCCTACGGATATGCAGTATTCGGAAAAGTTACCGATGGAATGGATGTAGTCGACAATATCGCATCGGTCGCAACAACCTCACGACAAGGCTACGATGATGTCCCAAAAGAACCAGTTGTTATTCGCCGGGTGTCGGTCATAAGTTGAAGTTCATGTGTACATAAGCAAATTCGTAATTCATAACACTTAAATCCTCAATAACATCCGATATTTTCTAAGGATAATTATATGCGGACTGTAGCGCTGCTCTGTGTTTCGAATATATTCATGACATTCGCATGGTATGGGCATCTTAAATACAAAAGTTCGCCTCTCTGGATCGCTATCCTGATCAGCTGGCTTATAGCATCGGTTGAATACTGCTTTCAGGTCCCGGCAAACAGGATCGGGCACGGCACGTTTTCAGCGGCTCAGCTCAAAACGATGCAGGAGGTTATAACGCTCGTCGTTTTCTGCATATTTTCCCTGCTTTATCTCAAAGAACCGTTAAAATGGAACTATCTGGTAGGATTTCTATTCATTATCATCGCAGTGATTTTTGTGTTCACAAAATGGGAATAGCTTCGGAAGATATACTCTGCCCTTAAAAAATTTATAATCAAAAAATAAATGGCTACCAATGACAATAATGTTGAAGCAACCAGTCAACTGACAAGAAACAAAGCAATTCCACTCCACTACAAGATTTTGATCGGGCTGGTGACAGGGGCATTTCTCGGAAGCATCGCCAAATATGCCTGGGCAGATGAATCATCTCTTAACTGGATAGTCGGCAACATTACAAAACCTGCAGGACAGATTTTCATGAGAATGATTTTTATGGTAGTCGTACCCCTGATTTTTACAGCTCTAGTTACGGGAGTCGCCGGCATAAAAGATCTGGCAAAACTCGGAAGGGTCGGCATCAAAACACTTCTTTTTACAATAATGATCTCTACCATAGCCGCAGCGATCGGAATCTTTCTTGCAAATTCAATAAAGCCCGGAGTAGGCATTTCGAAAGAGGCTCAGGGTAAATTAAAAGAAAGCATCGTCAGTAAGGGAGCACAAGAGAGTGTCCGCAAGGCAGGCGAAACAAAAAGCATTACTGATACAATCGTCGACTTAATACCAAAAAATCCACTTGAAGAGGCGACAGCGGCGTTCAATCCTGATCACAGAGGCGGAGGACTCCTCGCAGTGATGTTCTTCGCGCTAATATTCGGGGTCGCGCTCTCACTTTCCAAATCAGAAAAGACTGAGGTTGTAGTGCAGTTCATGGAGGGCGTATTCACGGTACTCATGAAAATCATAGATTTCGCGATGAAGCTGGCGCCTTACGGAGTCGGAGCCCTTCTCTTTTCTGTTACCGCAACCCTTGGCTTTGACGCGCTTCTGACGCTCGGAAAATTTGTAATCGTTGTGCTCGCAGGATTAGCGCTCCATCAGTTCGGAGTATATTCGCTTCTCATTTACTTTGTCATCAAAATGAATCCGCTCACATTTTTCAAGAAGATTCAGGAGGCCATGCTTGTTGCGTTTTCTACCAGTTCCAGTAATGTGACCCTGCCCACTTCGATCAGGGTCTCTCAGGACAATTTAAAGATACCCCGCGATATATCTAACTTTGTACTGACGCTCGGCTCGACCGCCAATCAGAACGGAACAGCGCTTTTTGAAGGCGTGACGGTTTTGTTTCTTGCCCAGTTCTTCGGAATTCAGCTTGATCTGGGAAGCCAGATCATAGTCATGTTGATGGCAATACTGGGAGGAATCGGCACTGCCGGAGTCCCGGGCGGTTCGCTTCCGGTCATCGTTGTAATACTGCAATCGGTCGGTGTGCCGGGTGAAGCCATCGGCCTGATAATAGGCGTCGACCGCATTCTTGATATGTGCAGGACCGTCACAAATGTCTCGGGAGACCTTGTCGTCGCGGCATACGTGGCAAGATCTGAACAATCGCGTAACTAATACCATTTTCGATTGTAATTCACCGTATGAAAATGGAAATGACAAATTACAAAGGACAAATATCAGCCAACAGGCGTTTAACAAAACAATAATTTCATATTAGTAGTGAGTATTTTTGACGGACCATAACACAATCGGAAATCTGAAACGTCCTTTAAAGTATGATAAAAAGTATCTGTATAACAGTTCTTTTGTCTATAAACCAGAATATATCAACTGATCAAAAAGTAAAAGCTGCCGCTATGAAACCATGGTGGCCAAAATCAACAATTGTTTGGACCCCTGATTCAAAATCAGTTATATATGACAAACAAGGTGAAATTTATAAACATGACACAGAAACTTTACAAACAATAAAACTTACTGACAGAGAAGCGCTCGGTATTTCATTTTATAATCTTTCTATCTCGCCGGATGGGAAATGGATAACGGCGAACTGCGGCTGTATTCCAAATGGAATCTACCATTGTATATACAAATCTGACCACAAAGCCGGGGTATATCTATTAGACTTAAGCGCCGATTCTAAACCAAGGCACTTCATTGATGGAAGCAGGCCATTTGTCGCATGGTCAGCTGACAGCAGGACAGTTCTCTTCCTGAGCGAGTCTTCCGGCGAAATATCAATAACAAGCAAGTGTCCCGATGAAAAAGAAACCATAACAAAACCTCTGGAACAACCTAAAGTACATGGTCGTGAATGCCTTGAAAGGAATAATTACACATTCCTCGGATATTCAAAAGATAAAACCAGTATAATGCTCCATCTTTCCAATCCCTCAGAGGTCTATGTAATTAACACAACAAATTTTAAAACAGTTCATTACTCGCTCAATGATGGATTTTATGTCACGCTGGTTCAGAATGATCAATTGATCTACACTAGTCACTCAGAGGAAGGGAATAAATATACAATTTACATGCGCAGTATGAGTAATATGGACAAACCGAAAAAGATAGCCAGCAGCGATAAAGTTATATTTGCTAATACACTTTCAAATGACGAGAGCAAGCTTTACTTCTTCGAGGCAGAATATACTTCAAATGACTCATCGAGCATTTATGAATACAAAAGAATCAGATTCATTCGGTATTGTTCTGTCGGGTTGTCTGATTTAATATCAACACAACTTCTGGATCTTGAAGGAATGACGAAGTTGTCACATTCAGGGAGCAAAATTGCCTTCATAAAAAATGATAAGGAAGTTTATTACGCCAATGCAACCAGCGCAGCTTCCCAACAGCTTATGGAATCTAGCGCGTTTAAGTTCGACCTGAAATGGTCCCCTGACCTGACAAAAATCGCAGTGCTTAACCTGGAAAAGGAGAATCTGTCATTTCCAATTACATCAAGCAACTTGCAGCTGTCCGCAATCGAAGTTAATTAGCAGACTTCCAGATTTACTCGACTCGTTAGACTGTATTATATCAGCGTCCTCACTCTGACCTGTTAGACTCTATAGACCCATTAGACTCGTCAGACAGTATACATCGTGCTAAGACTCTGTGGACTCATTAGACCACGAGACAAGTTAGACTATGCAGACACGTTAGACTATTTTTAAACCGCTGTTGAATAAATCTGCTATCAATGATGTATGAAGATTAATCCTTTAAAACTGATCGGATGCGGATTTCTGCTTACGCTTGTTGTTCCTACGGAATGGGACGGAACTCCAGTGAATATATCAGCCTCAGCCGGTCAATTCGCGGTAATTTCAGATCTTTCAGGCGGTATAATCACAACATATCAAAGCTCTGACAGATCAAGAATAGAGGCCAGAAAAATCAGCCGCTTATCAGGCAAAACCCCCTCCGGATCATCAACCCCAGTTATACAAAATCCAGGCGCCATACATTCAAATCCGACTCTTTGTTTGGGAGATGGCCTAATATATTTCACTTGTGAGACCAAAAGAGATCAAAACAAATCGACAATTTGGCTTTCAGCTTATGATTTAGAAAGATTATTCCAGCCGAAATGGACAGAAGGAGGAGATGAAATACTCTCTGATCCAAATGCAGACCTGATCAATCCAATCGTAACCACAATTATAGACTCGGACAATGGGGGACCGACCGCAATTATTTTTTACATATCAAAAAACGGAACATCTTTCAATATCAACGCTGCTGTTATCGATCCTGACAGAGGATCAGTAAACAATACTTCTTTATTAGTCCGGGAAACAAATGAAATAGGAGATCTGCAGCTAATAAATTCAGCGGCTATAGGTAGTATAGGAGATGATCCGGAGTTTTATCTGTGCTGGACAAGTAATAGAGATACCCCTGACAAAAACATTCGTTTTACAAAGGCTGTCAAGACACTTGACGGAACAATAACCATTGATGAATCATTTCTTGGCAATTCAAATTACAGCAACGGACTGCTTGCCTTTGGCGGAGCCAATGATCAGAACAAACCGCAAATTATAACTACAGACACCGGAGTGGTAATAGGATGTATTGATAATGGAAAGATCGGGATTAAAGAGTTTAATTCCGGAGATGGAACATTAATCTTCAATGCGAGCATCACAAACAGGACAGATTATGACTGGTTTGATCTAATCACAGATTTCGGGGTTGTTAATACTAATGCGAACATCTATATTACAACAACAATCCCGGTACAAGGCACAAGCAGAAAAGATGCAGTAGTTTTCAAAATCGACCCTAATGGTGTTCATGAATGGAATGGCGGAAATGGAATTGTGGTGACAAACTCACTTTTCAATGTTAATCATCCCAAAATTTCAGCCAAGATGTCAACAAATGCATTGTCAATAAATAGAGATGTAATTATCTCCTTGCTTTGGATCGATGGCACAACAAAACTTATGGGCGCATTACTGGACAAAGATGGAAACGCAACGTGCACAGGGATAGAAATAAATAACGATAACCCAACTGACTATAAAATCATAAACAGCACAGGAAACGCTTTTATTGCATTATATAAATCCGGGAACACTTTTTCCGCAAGCATGTTCAATGACTGCACGAACATCAGACCATCACCTCCGTATCTGACAGCATCATATTCATCACAACCGCGTAAATCCATAACACTGAACTTCAACAATTACACTACAAATATCGCAACCCATTTTGGTATCTACGTAGCCCTTCCAGATCGAGGATTTTCATATCATGGCGACATTCCAATACCGGCATCAGGAACATATACAATTGACGTTCCCAACGCAAGAGAGCTCGAGGCATACCAATATTTTGCGATTGCTATTGCGCCAGACAGCGGAGTAAATTATTTCAGCACATCTGGTCCCTCAAATTATGCGACCGTCGTAATACCTCCCGATTCAATCAATGCGCCAAGTAATCTGGCAGGAAGATCCTATGAAACCAATAAGATCGTTCTTACATGGCAGGTTAATTCAACCAATAATACCGGCCTGAAAATAAATAAAAGCACTGATGGAATAAATTTTACTACTGTTTTTAATACAACGGATAGAGAATCAGTTCATGGAATCGTTACGGGCCTGCCAAACTCAAATGAAACCTTTACTTTTGAAGTGAAAGCATACTTCAGTTATGGAAGCACTACAGTTGAATCTCCACCTTCGAATAGAATCACAATAACAAATACAGGTGGTTCAGCTCTTGATACAGCGCCCATCGAACTCACATATCAACAAGCTGGCAACAATGTGACTCTGAGATGGAAAGACACCACACCAAACGAAGATAAATTCGAGATCTGGAGAAGTTTCAATAACGGGAACTTCGAAAAAATCTCAGAACCGAATGCAAACTCTACATCATTTGCGGATAACAACCTCTCTGCGGGACAGTATAAATACAAAATGAGATCTCGCTTCTTAAATCCGGAAAGATTCTCTACTTTTACAAATATTATTAAAAATGTTACTGTAGGCAGCAATGGAGGAGGAGGAAGCAATACACCTCCAAATGCCCCCGGCAACCTTTTTGCAGTTTATGACGACCCGCAATTTAGAGTGGCACTTGCATGGTCAGATAATTCGAACAACGAAACAGGTTTTGAAGTCCAGAGAAAAGATGACTCATCTCCCGAATCCGATTTTGAACCTGTTGCAAGACTTTCAGCAAACACTGCACTGTGGTTAGACACAGAGATCAGTGATAATACCGCTTACTCATATAGAGTAAGAGCATTCAGATTATCAATCTTTTCAGCATTCTCCAACGTGGTTCAGATAATAATACCAAGGCGAGGAGGAGGCGGAAGATCCGGAGGAGGAGTTAAACTACCACCTCCGCCAAAATTCATAAAAGACGAGGCTTTTCAGGCGATTGCTGATATAGTCGAGACGCCACATAAGAAAAAGAAAGTCCAATCGACCTGTTTTATCGCGACAGGTTCATCCGCAAGCTACAGTTCACACATCGTTACACAACTTTCAAACTTTAGAAATAGCAGACTCATATCCACATCAGCAGGTAGAATAAGTCTGAACCTTTACTCAAAACTTGCCCCAAGCTCAGCAGTACAATTATCTTACAGTAATCAAGCACGAAGCTTGGGATCGCTAATACTTTCCGTAATAAATGCGCTATCTGCTCAGTTTATCACAATTGCTCTTTTGATTTTGATGGGGCTGATTATCAGGTTTAAGAACTAGCTAACCATACTGAAAAAAAATCTGCTTTAACTCATGTGTACATTAAATTAATCAAATTTATCCCAATATTGATCCTGGCAGTCTCACTTGATGAATGGGATGGTAACACCAGAGTAGTCGCCACCGGAGTTTCATCAACAACCCCAAATTTCTTTACAATGCCGAACTATCCTGATGTTATCACAACTTTTTCAGATCAAAACACGCGCATTATTAAAGCAAGAATTATCAAATCGACCAGCATACTCAAACCCGGCTCAGGCGCCAAAGATGTACTTGAGCAACCTTCGGAAAACGCCTTACTTACAAATCCTTCTATAGCATTTAAACCAAGCTTTTTTACAAATGACCCGCATTTTATTTTCGCTGCGCAGTCAAAAGAAGGCAACAATAATTCTACAATCTGGGTATCAGAACTTGATTCAGAGCTTGTGCGATTGATTCAATCCAGCAAAGAGATATTATCAAGCACAAATGCAGATTTAATTGAACCTAAAATTTTTTCTATGTGGGGACTTATTGATGAAACGACAACTGCTATCTGTTACAAGGAACACCTGACCAATGACCGCACAAAAATAAACATCAAGGGTATTCTCATGGATGAAAATCTTAATCCAATTCCACAAAGTGAATTGCTTATTGCGAATGACCGCTCAGGTATGGGAGAAGTAAGATCTACAGTATATGGAATCGTTTCATTTATCCCTACCTACTGGGAAAGCAGGATTGGAAATGATCCAGATATACGATTCACAATACTGGTACGTGATTTCGATGAGAATGGAAATCCGATACTTGCGATCTCTGAGGAATTTGAACAGTATCAGGATGGACTGGTTGCTCTTGGAGGAAGCGGAGATCAGACAACCCCCAAAGCAAGCTCATACTCAGGGTCATCCACATCTTTAGGGTGTCTTGACAACGGGAACGTCGTCGTAACCCGCATAAACCATTACAACCCTCAGACACGACCAACACGAGTGATTGATGACGCATTAAACTTTATAGACTATAATATCTGCGATTCTTGGGAGGGGAAAACATACATTACAGCAATTACAAGCAACAACAAAATCAAGGCATACAAATTAGATGAAGATTTGAATCACATGTGGTCTACAGGCGGAGTTCCCGGAATAACTGTAACAACCAATAACAATAAACCAGTCAACACACAAATAGTTGTCAATGATCCTTATCTGTCAGAATCAGTAGCAATATTATGGACCGATGAAATAAACGGTCTAAACGCTAAAGAAATAAAATTCCAAATATTGCGTCAAGATGGAGAAATCTCGTGTACTGGAAATCCGAATGGAATAAAAATCATAGATAATCCTGTTTCTTACTATACATCAGCAACTTCAGGCTCTGATGTAATATGCACTGCTCTGACTTCCGGCAACAAAGTAGAAGCTGGATTGCTGACAAATAATTGTACTAATCAAAAACCAAACATCTTGGCAATAAGAGGAACTCTTGACTTCGAAGCCGGGGAAATCACATTAGATTTTACTATACCAGACCCTACAATCGCAAATGAGATAAAAATAAGTAAATCAATCAACGGAGTGCCGGAACCTCCGATCACAATTCCGATAGCACAGACATATATAGATACAAGCGTGCCAACCGAGTATGAACAATTTAGTTATTCTGCAAAATCAACAAAAACAAGTCCATACTCCGAATCAGATGAAACTGAGATCTTATGGTTCGATTACCTGCGTGGACCTGACAGACTGGCAGGGCATGAATTCGTGACGCCGGATACCCCTGAAGAAGGAATATTACTTACCTGGCAGGATAATTCTCCAAATGAAACCGGTTTTATTATCGAAAGAAAAATAAATCAGGGAACGTTTATAACAATTGGAAGAACAGATGCAGACGAGATGTATTTCTTTATACCGGAACATCCGATTGGAAATGAAACATGGACATTTCAAGTCAGGGCCATACAAGAATACGAATATAGTAACACAACAATTCTTTCAGCCTACTCACCAACTATAACTATCAACTCCTCGGGAAGCAGCGCGCCACTTACTGCCCCGATAAACTTAGCGCTAACATTATCAGGGACAACGGTAAATCTAAGCTGGGAAGACACAAATAGCGATCCTTACGATGAAGATGGATTTGTTATTGAACACTCCACAGATGGGATACAATTTAGTGAATTAACCAGACTTGATCCTTCCGTCACCAGCTTCCAGCACACAAATCCTGTGTTAAACAGTAGCAACTACTATAGAGTTTACACATACAAAGGATCAAATAATTCGAGCTATACCAGAGTTCTCGGCGAATACATATCAGGAGGAGGAATTTCTCCAAATGCCCCAAGTAATCTTAATGGGACATATTCAGCACAATCTAAAGTTAATCTAACCTGGGTAGATAACTCAAACAACGAAGATGGCTTTGTCGTAGAAAGAAAAGAGGGAAATTTGAATTTTTCCGAACTCAGAAGGATTAACACTCCAAACACCACAACCTACAATGACACCACAGTTGAATCTGATAAGATCTACATCTACAGGGTTAAAGCATTTAATACTAATGGAGATTCTCCTTATTCAAACGAGAAATCCATTTCAACCTCAACCTCAGGAGGTGGAACTACTTTACCAGATCCTCCTACAAACTTAAGGGCAACTTATTTGAGAGCTCTCAAAAAGGTTTCTTTAATCTGGGTAGATAATTCAAACAATGAAACAGAATTTGTTGTTGAAAGAAGAGATGACATATCGCCTAATCCCATTTTTACCGGAATACACAGAACCAGCTTGCCAAACATCGTACAGTGGGATGACCCCAACATTTTAGAAAACTCGATGTACACCTACAGAGTAAGCGCGTATAATGCAAGAGGCAACTCTGCTTACTCCAATGAAGTAACCATTAGAACATCAAATTCAGGTGGCGGGAAACCTCCTATCATAATAATTGATCCCCCTCCACAACCGATAAATCCAAATCTACCCAAACCAAGAGTTAAAAGGAAACCGGAGCCAACTTGTTTTATTGCAACCGCATCAAGCGCGTCACCGCAATCTGCCCTGCCTGCAACATTATCCAGATTCAGAAACAATTACTTTTATAAGAACACTTTCACACTCACAGGCATCAAATCGTACTCTGAGCTATCTCCTAAACTCGCCAAGTCAATATCACGTAGTACAACGCTACAGGCAATCTCTGAAAATCTGCTGGGAAATATTACCATCATCTTTGCAAGCATCGGCATATTTATTATTTCATTTCTGCTTATAAAACTTAAAAGATTCTGAACCTAATTCAGATTTCGCAGATATCGACTTCACAATTATATAAGCGTCCTCAGTCTGACCTGTTAGACTCTATAGACCCATTAGACTCGTCAGACAGTATACATCGTGCTAAGACTCTGTGGACTCATTAGA
>JACQRL010000039.1 GCA_016206485.1 Planctomycetota bacterium
ACATGGGGCATGCGAAGTCCAATCACAATTTAGGTGTCGCCCTTTAATGCTGATGCAAGCACAAATCACAAAATTTTGAGAAAACCGCGAAAAGTACAGGAAGAATTTGTTTCTTATCAGATGACTTGCTAAGACTTGTTAGACTCAATGGACTGTTTATAATGTCCGTTCGATGAACACATCATATATTGTTGCGGCCAAGAGGGCGCCGATCGGAAAATTTCTCGGCGTGTTTAAATCTACTTCAGCGGTTGAGCTCGCTGTGCAAGTGACAAAAAATATAATTGAAACAGCAAAAGTCCCGTCAGACGCAATAGATGAAGTCATTTATGCAAACGCGCGACAGGCTGGCAACGGACCAAACATTGCAAGGCAGGTTACATACAAATCCGGGATCCCCGTAAAGACCCCGGCATTCACAGTGAATAAGGCGTGCGCATCAAGTATAAAAACTGTTGTGCTCGGCCATCAGGCAATAATTTTAAATGACGCGGATATCGTCTTGGCAGGCGGCGTTGAAAACATGTCTAAAACTCCTTTCATACTACCTGATCTGCGTACAGGGTTAAAGCTTGGACACACAACGCTTTATGACGGACAGTATCTCGATGGGTTTGTGTGTCCTCTTTGCGGACTGCTTATGGGAGAGACTGCAGAGAACCTTGCAGAAAAGTATCAAATCTCGCGGGCTCAGCAAGACGAGTATGCATATAATAGCCAGATGAAGTGCAAGGCTGCAATGGAGAAAGGAGCATTTAAAGATGAGATCGCTCCAATTACACTTTCATCAAAAAACAAAACGGAGCTCATAACAACAGATGAGCATCCGAGGCCTGAAACAACCTTGGAAGGGCTCAGCTCGCTCCCGACAGCATTCAAAAAAAACGGCTCTGTCACAGCAGGCAATGCATGCGGAATCGCAGATACGGCAAGCTCGGTATTGCTCGCGTCCGAAAACGCCCTGAAAAAATATAATTTTAAACCGATCGCCAGAATAATTGGATATTCCAGCTGCGGGGTCGATCCTAAATATATGGGAATCGGTCCTGTAGAGGCAGTCAATAAACTTTTAAAGAAAACCGGCATGAAGCTGAATGACTTTGGACTCATTGAACTCAATGAGGCCTTTGCTGTTCAGGTTCTGGCCTGCCAGAAGGATTTGGGGTTTGACATGTCAATAACCAACGTCAATGGCGGGGCCATCGCGCTGGGGCATCCTATAGGGGCAACAGGAGCAAGAATAATCACAACTCTGATTCATGAAGCAAGGAGAAAAAAAGTGAAATATGCTCTTGCAGCACTATGCGTATCAGGCGGACTTGGAATGGCGGTCTCATTTGAGATTTTATGAGCACAGACACAGAACATAAAAATCAAAATTCTGGAGAGAAAAACAACGGAACTCCAGTTACAAACGGCAACGGGACAGCCGCGACCCGACATAATCAAAATAAAAGTCTTCAAAAACTTGAACAGCTTTCTGATATAAAAACTGCGAGGCGATTAGAGCTCCTTCAGCCGCGCATAGCAGCAAAACGAATCAACGAAATGACGCGACCCGACATAGCCGATGTTGTAAGACACATAGACAGCGCTCTGTTTGCAGAGATGGCTCCATACATCAGCACCGACAAGTTGAAAGAAATCCTCCCGAAGATGGCCAGCAACGACCTGACAGAAATCGCCCTCAATCTTCCTTCAAACGAAAGAGAGAGGTTTTTCGACTGTCTTGCAACAGAGCAGGTAGAGACGATAAGACAGCAGCTTCTTTATCCAGAGGACACCGCCGGAAGCATGATGGACACAAAAGTAATCACCTTCCCAAAGTCTACCACTATCAATGAAGCAATAAGTAAAATAAGAAAAGCTCCGCACACCATGTACTCCTATGTATATGTTGTTGACGAGCACAAAAAACTGGAAGGGGTTGTTTCCCTTAGAAATCTTCTGGTTTCCGAAGGGAAAGTCACTCTTGAGCAGATAATGAATCGAGATATCCTTAAAGTCTCCGTACAAACAGATAGAAGGGAGCTTTCTTTGCTCATGCAAGAACATGAATACATGTCTCTTCCAGTAATTGATAGCAACGGAATGTTTCTCGGCATAGTACGACACGATGACGTTCTGAAGGCTGTTGAAGAAGAGGCGAGCGAAGATGTTCAAAAATTGTTCGGCGCAGGCGCTGATGAGAAAGTTACATCTTCTATCAGATATTCCATGAAAAAAAGACTGCCGTGGTTGACGATAAATCTTATGTCTGCGTTTCTTGTTGCAGCTGTCGTATCCACCTTTGAGCATGTAATCGCCAGATATACTCTTATTGCCATTTTGATGCCAATAGTAGCCGGGCAGGGAGGAAACACCGGGTCGCAGAGCCTGGCTGTTATCATCAGAGCCCTTGCTCTAAAAGAATTAGAAGGACTTCCAGTTAAACTACTCATTAGAAATATTATCCTCGGACTGGCGAATGGAGCCTTGATTGCAACACTGACCTTTTCAGCTGTCTATCTGTGGCAGGGAAATTTTAAAGTCGCATGTATTATCTCTGCCGCCATGATTGTGAACATGACTGTCGCAACTCTGGCCGGAATGCTTATACCTGTGGTGCTGAAGGCATTTAAATTCGATCCTGCGCAGGGCTCCAGTGTAATACTCACTACTATTACAGACTGCACAGGTTTCGCCTCATTCCTCGGGTTCGCTCATTTATTTCTTTAAACTTCACAATCGGCGAATCTCTGCTAAAATCCGTAAAATCCTTATGAAGAATCTCAGTCTGTCTGAGTTTTGCGAGCTGGTGTCTCAGCCGGGTTCGGCGCCCGGAGGCGGTTCCATGGCATTTCTCAATCTTGCCCTGGGCTGCTCACTTATATTAAAATCGCTTCCAAAAGACAGTCCGCAGGAAATTATCAGCAACATCAGATCTTCGATGAATACGTTCCTTTCTCTCGTGGAAAAGGATGCGCAGATATTTAATGAATATCTTAAGTCCAGAAAAGATTCCTCCGTAATGGTTAAATCATGCATGGTTCTGAAAGAGGGGCTGGAAACACTCATAAAAATGAACCTGAAAGATATTAAGCAGCTGGAAGGTCACGTAAAGCAGGACATAAAAGTCGATTACAAATACGGAATGGATATCTTAAAATGCGCTGCAGATGGGATCCGCAGAACTTTGACTTCAAATCTCAACGGAATTTCTTCGTCAGCAGAAAAAGACAGATTTGCCCAGTTCATTAACGAGGCAGACAATTACTTTAAAACCCTGTAGTTCATGGAGCAGAAGCAAAAAAAGTCTAAAAGACGCCCCTACATCTGTGTTAACTTCGAATGCTGCAGGGTATACTCACGAATATACATAAATAGAAAAAGAGATGCGTTTGTCGGCTGGTGCCCAAAGTGCGGACACAAAGTCATCGCAAAAATATCAGAGGATGGAGAGGAAGGACCGTTCTTCACGGCATCCTAGAATCGTGGAACATAGAACGTGGAATGTAGATCATAGCACAGACAAATTTTCTGAGATTTCTTTTTCCTCCAAGATCTACGCTCTACGTTCTACGCTCTAAGATTTATGGTGCAGATACTGCTCACCGCTTCAAGCGCCCATAAACAGATCATTCGCAATAGTTTTTACGCACTTTTACTCCTACTGATGGCGGCAGGCATTTTTTCCAGTCAATATATGACTTTATTTGAGTTTGGAAGAGACGTAAATCTTATGAGAGAGATTGCCCTCTCCACAATTTTCTTATGGATACTATTGTGTTCCATACTCAGCAGCAACATAGTAATATCAGAAGAAATAGACAATAAAATAACATACACTATTCTTACCAAACCCATTTCTTCTCATGGGTTTATCATAGGAAAACTTCTTGGTGTTGCCTCTGCCGTATTTTTCGGGGTTGTTTTGCTCACCTGCATAATGTTTTACTCCCTCTGGCTTAAATCCGGCAGCGACCTTGCGCTAAAATATGAATACTCGACAACCCAGACATTCTGGGAGCATATGTACGCAAACTTTTTTGGCAAAGAGATTTTATTTTTTGCACAGACGCTTTTCCTGTCAACCTGCAGCACTCTGCTTCTGAGCTCGATCTCGATATTTTGCTTTACCCTGATGTCGCAAAATATTGCTTTCATTTCCACCATAGTAATTGTTCTGATCAGCCAGCTTATACATGTGTTAATTCCGACGGGCGGGCTGCTTCCTTCGCTGATAATCTTCCAGCTGCCGACAAGCATTTCTCAGGGACAAATCGTTTCGTTTGGTTTTATAGCGCTCTCAACTTTATATTTAACAAGCTATATTATCTTCATAGTAACACTAAATTCGATATTATTTAGCAGAAGAAGTTTGTAAAAATATGAAATACGGCATACTAGGGGATATTCATGCCAATCTGGAAGCGCTTCAGGTTGTCTTTGACGAGATGGAAAAGCAGGGTGTACAAAAGTACATCTCTGTCGGAGACGTAATAGGATATGGAGCAAATCCTCAGGAGTGCGTAGAGCTCTTGAAAAAGAAAAATACCTCAATAGTTGCGGGCAACCATGATCTTGCCATAGCAGGCAGGCTGGATCTTGCTTATTTTAACACCTATGCAAAGGCTGCATGTCTCTGGACAAGACAAAACATGGATAAAAAGCTGGTTGAGGAACTAGGCAGGCTCCCAATGAAAATAACTGTTGATGACTTTACGGTCGTTCACGCCACGCTATACAATCCCGAGCAGTTCGATTACATACAAACGAGCTATGATGCGCATTTATCATTTCTGTGTCAGGCAACAAAGTTGTGTTTTATAGGACATTCTCATATTCCTATAGTATTTTATAAAAACAAAACCGTAACATCCGACTTCTCGACAAAAATAGAAAGGATCCGCGCTGAAAAGATCCTTGTAAACGTAGGGGCAATCGGGCAGCCGAGGGATGAAAATCCGGACGCCGTCTGCACTGTATACGACTCAGACACCGGCCTTATCACAATCAAAAGACTTAAATATCAGGTTGAAATCACCTGTCAAAAAATAATCAAAGCAGGACTTCCCAGCGTGCTCAGTGAGAGACTGAAATACGGACGATAAAAAGAAGTACCAGAATATAGTATGTGGAATACAGGAGCAGTTTATGAATAATGAAAATTCAACTCTTGCAACTCCAGCACTGTCTACAACCAAGACTAATATTTTGCGTAGACTTTATTACTGGACGCTTTCGCTGGCACAAAAAAAACATGCAGTCTCACTGCTTTTTATTGTATCGTTTATCGAATCAATATTTTTTCCAATACCACCCGACATAATACAGATCGCGCTCTGCTACGCGAACCCGAAAAAATCATTCTGGTACGCGTTTGTCAGTCTTGTAGGATCGGTATCCGGCGCACTTGTCGGATATGCTATTGGATATATTGTAAAGGAGCCTATTATCAATTTTCTAACAGTGTATGTGACATCGCAAGGCACTGTCGACCAGGTGATACATTATTTCCAAATAAATGCGTTCTTCTGGCTATTCGCAGCAGCGTTTACTCCGATTCCATACAAAGTATTCACGCTAAGCGCCGGCATAATGCAGATTAATCTCTTGGTTTTTATCGTTGCGTCCATACTCGGCAGGGGCGGCAGATTCTTTCTCGTAGGAGGTCTTATATATCTCTTTGGAGATAAAGTAAAGCCTGTTATTGAAAAAAAATTGGAGTTTATAACGGTCACGCTGACGCTACTTCTTGTGTTGGGCGTTCTACTACTGAAATAGTAAGTTTCGGTTGCAAGTCATTGATAAACAATACCATGCAGTAGACAATTTCTATAGTAGTTATAGTCTGTAATATAAAATACTCTTATTAGACAAGATCTTGTACAAAGTTTCACTATTACATCCGCTTGCCAGACTGCAATAAAGTTGACCGCACCATTTAAAAAGCAAATATTACTACCCAATGAAAATTGCAGTCCCAAAAGAAGTAAGAGAAGGAGAGAATCGGGTTGCGCTTATCCCTGAAACGACAGTAAAACTGGTTAAAGCCGGAATGACAGTAGTAATTGAAACAGGTGCTGGAACGGCATCCTCTTTTTTAGATAACGAATACAAAAACGCAGGAGCGTCCATAGAAGCTGAGAGAAATAAACTGTTCGGAGAGGCGGATATAGTTCTAAAGGTAAACCCTCCAACATTGCAGGAGACAGATTTATACAAGCATGGAGGAGTATCTGTGTCGCTAGTATTTCCTCATTCCTGTGGAGAACTGCTTAAAAAGATGGCGGAAAAGAAAATATCCTCATTCTCGCTTGATCTGATACCAAGAATAAGCAGGGCGCAGTCTATGGATGTTCTGAGTTCCATGAGCTCTATTGCAGGGTACAAAGCAGTCATGATAGCAGCCGGGCATCTGGGGAAAATTTTCCCTATGATGATGACAGCTGCAGGAACTATTTTACCTGCTAAGGTTTTTATTATGGGTGTTGGCGTTGCAGGCCTTCAGGCAATAGCGACTGCGAAAAGACTTGGAGCATCAGTTGAGGCGTATGATGTAAGACCTGCAGTTAAAGAGCAGGTTGAAAGTCTTGGCGCGAGATTTGTTTCTATATCTCTGGAAACAAAAGATGCGCAGGATGCGGGTGGATATGCAAAGGCGCAGTCAGAAGAGTTTTATAAAAAACAGCAGGAAATGCTTTCTAATGTGATAGCCTCGGCGGATGTAGTGATAACAACAGCGCTTGTCCCGGGAAAAAAAGCGCCGATTCTTGTCAAAGAAGATTCGGTCAAAAGAATGAAGGCGGGCTCGGTCGTAGTTGATCTCGCGGCAGAGCAGGGAGGAAACTGTGAGGCTACAGAACCGGGGAAAGAGGTTGTAAAGCATGGGGTTCTGATCAGCGGATTGAAGAATCTTCCCAGTCTTGTGCCGTTTCATTCCAGCCAGATGTTTTCCAGAAACCTGCACTCATTCTGCTCGCTGATTTTCAAGGAAGGAAAACTGAATTTAGATCTGGGAGATGAAATAATTAAGGCGACTTTAGTAACGCATAATGGAGAAGTGTTGTGGAAATAAAAAGAAAAAGACTTGATAGTTGTGAGTTGGCGGTTTTCAGGGGGAGTTATGGATTTTAACGTGCTTGTTCAGGCCCTGACAATACTCACGTTGGCGATTTTTGTCGGATTTGAAGTTATCGCCAAGGTCCCTCCAACTCTGCATACGCCGTTGATGTCAGGTTCAAATGCGATCTCAGGTATTACGGTAGTTGGAGCTCTTCTTGCAGCAGGAGGCGGACACTCTCAGTTTGCGCAGATATTAGGGGTGGTTGCCATCGCGCTCGCAATGATAAATGTGATGGGGGGATTTGTCGTTACAAACAGAATGCTTCGGATGTTCAAGAGGAAAAAATAAAGATGGCAGAAGCATATATTAATCTGTGTTATCTTGTCTCATCAGCGCTGTTTATAATAGGGCTTAAGTGTCTTGGCTCTCCCAGAACTGCCAGGACAGGAAATCTCATTGGATCATGGGGTATGCTGATCGCGATAGCTGCGACCTTGTTGGGTAAAAGTATATTGTCATATGAGCTTATTATTGTTGGCATTGTTGTAGGATCTTTTCTGGGTGTTTTGCTTGCCTTGCTGGTCAAGATGACGGCTATGCCGCAAATGGTGGGTTTGTTGAATGGATTTGGAGGAGCTGCGTCATTATTGGTGGCAGGAGCCCAGTATATGACACAGGGTGAACAAAATATTTATGTATTAATAGGAATTGTGTTGAGCGTAGTCGTTGGAGCGGTTACTTTTACCGGAAGTGTGATAGCTGCGGCAAAACTTCAGGAGTTGATCAGTGGGAGACCGCTTGTTTATCCGCTTCAAAAAACCATAACACTGGTTGTAGCTATCGTGACCATCGGGTTTTCTGTGCTTCTTGTTCGGGAAATAAATAATGACTACCTTTATATTCTAAGCGCTATTTCCGGGTTATTGGGAATTCTTCTGGTTCTGCCGATAGGTGGCGGCGATATGCCGGTTGTTATTTGTCTGCTTAATTCATATTCAGGTATGGCCGCGATGTTCACCGGATTTACTTTTAAGACCCCGAATGCAATGTTGATAATTACAGGATCGCTGGTGGGCGCGTCCGGAATTATTCTGACGGCTATTATGTGCAAGGCGATGAATCGTTCGATTTGGAATGTGATATTCGGAGGTTTTGGCCAGGTTCAGCAAGGGGGCGCTGCTGCTACAAAGGCGCATGGAAATATTAAGAGCGGTACAGCAGAGGATGTCGGAATGCTTTTAGATGGAGCGAGGTTGGCGATAATAGTTCCCGGTTATGGAATGGCGGTAGCTCAGGCCCAGCATGTTGTTAAGGAATTTTCGGACGCGCTTATGAAGAAAGGAGTTGACGTGAAATATGCGATACATCCTGTCGCGGGCAGAATGCCGGGACATATGAACGTACTCCTTGCCGAAGCGAACGTTCCGTATGACCAGCTTTATGAGATGGATAAAATCAATCCTCAATTTTCAGAGGCAGATCTTGTCCTGGTTGTCGGCGCAAATGATATAACAAATCCTTCGGCAAAAACAAACCAGAGCAGCCCGTTGTTCGGCATGCCGATTCTCGAGGTTGACAGGGCGCGCGCTATCGTTGTTCTTAAAAGAAGCATGAATCCCGGCTTTGCCGGCGTTGATAATGAATTATATTACAACTCTAAATGCATGATGCTCTTTGGAGACGCGAAGAAGAGTTTGACCGATCTGATTTCAGCTGTCCGGCAGTAATATAAACGAATTATTGGTTGATCTGTCGCGAAAGCGCCATACTCATCTCCAAAGCTCAACCCCTGACTTCTGAATCCTGAATACTGACTCCTGATTGTTGTTTCCTTTCAGCAACTTTTCACTATTTCTTTGAAGAGACTCAAATATTGAGGGAGCTTGACAAACAGTTTGTTGGCAAACTCTTCATCATATGAGTGAACAGCACTGTTTCTATCCTCAATCATTTCCTGCCAGAGTTTATCATCTTTGATCAGCGCCAGTTTAAAAGAGGATTTGAATGCCTCTTTGGGTGTCCTGCAAACAATTCCCTGGTCTCTCATTATCTCAGCAAGCGACCTCCAGGAAAGCTCAAAACAGATCTCAAACCGCTTGATTGCGGAATCTC
The DNA here is from genome assembly GCA_016206485.1 of Planctomycetota bacterium. Lineage (GTDB taxonomy): Bacteria > Planctomycetota > MHYJ01 > JACQRL01 > SBBU01 > JACQRL01. Next base: position 9,161 of record JACQRL010000039.1, read on the forward strand.
TTATAGTAGTACTTTTTGGACAGGTCAATACTTCTTCCAGTCTGATAACAGCTAGCTTGAAAGACTCTATTCTATTCTTTGCCATTTGGATCTATTTTTACCGAGTTACTTAGAATGTTCTCTCTAAAGTCAGCAGCTATCGAGTTTAAATCAACAATGTCAAAACTTCGCAGGGTGGGAAGGTCGTCAATTTCCTCCTTAATTTTGTACATAGATAGGGTTGGAATAGGTTTTCCGGTATCAACAGCAATGTCAATATCAGATTCATTATATGATGTCTGATTTGCCCAGGATCCAAATAAGTAGATTTCTACGCTGGAGCCAAGATTCCTTGTGATTATCTTGGTGACGGTTTCTAACTGCGGTCTGATCGTACCGAGCCTGTCCCCGTCTGAAGTTGTCATAAATAGTATCATAGTTTCCATGACGAAAAACTGAATTGATTCTGGAGTGATTGTAAAACTTTTTGCCTATTACACAGGTGGAGGGAAGCTCGTCAAATGTTGCTCAAGTCCGGTTTGGCAGCAAGATTTGTGAAAAATCAGTGCGATTCTGTGGAAATCCCAAATTCTCCGCCACCATCGGATTGGCTCTTATCCAGAATGAACGGCTCTTTTCTGGACAGATTGATATCGCTGAATGTGAAAGTATGAAATTTTATTGACCCCGGTTTTTCGGATAGATATTCAATCTTCATCCAGAGCTTCTTGATCTGTTTGTTAAGAATTTTACTGAGAGCAAACCTTCCCTGCTCATTAGTTTTTGTGTGAACTGCGCTCAGACCTTCCTGTTCAAGCACGACAAGTACATTTTTTATCGGTCTGCCGTTTTCGTCGATGCATAGCCCGCTGAAGCTCCATGAAGCAGGCTCCATAATAAATTTTAATATGCGGTGCTCTCCGCCTGCAAGCGGCTCAACGATTTTGGTTACATCAGGATATCCGGAGTTTGTACATGTAATTTTCAGGCGCGTGTTGATGGGAACAGCAATCTTTGTCGAGTACTTCTCTTGTAGTTGGCATGAGAAACCCGATTTGTGCCCGAGCACCCCAAAGAAAACCCACCTGCACAATTCATCAGCAGGTGTGATCTCGACCTTTGGATTGAATATATAAGAAGAACCGAATGATTGGGACAAGATCTGATCAGAAAGTGAAAGCTTCTCTTTGCTCTCAGGGGTTGAATACGCGGTAAATTCGACAGCAACAGCAATCTCTGCTGTTGGGAGAGGAGTGAAGTTTACTATTAGAGTTTTTTCATTCGGTATATAAAACTTTACTGGCGTGAATGTCAAAGGCGGGCTATAGGTCAGGATTCCGTCTGTGCCTGTTTTATGCTCTCCTTCGAAGGAAAGCGTGTACACATAGATTACTGAATTAACTGTCTCTTCGAGGTTATAAGTGAGCGAGATAGTGTAGCTGCCATCCTGATCTGTTTCAGCGTTTTGAGAGTTTTGGAGATTAATATTGAGTAGGTCGTCTGTGGATGAAGAGCCCGGATACCTTTCTTCTTCTTTTGCGCTGATGAATCCGGCGTTTACCCGCGTGCCGCTTACAGGCGCGCCTGTGAAATCAGAAACCTTTCCGGTAATGTTTATTTTGTTCTGATCTGCTATCTGGGGTGTGTTCTGTTCCGAGGCAGGTAATTTTATTGTGACAAAGTTGCTTTTCTGTTCGGCTTTCTCGCTTTGCTCTGGTTGAGTCGAATTGTCGTGTTGTTCTGCAGGCTGCCATAGGTTTTTCATAAAGTGAAAAACAGCTAAAGTTAGCATAAAGATAACTGCCAGCTCCAAAGAGTGAGGGATACGATTTCGGCCTGCAGAAGTGTGGCGGTTCAGTTTCATATATTTATAAGCACTATTTTGCCTTTAGTTCTTATAAGCAGAGATTTGATACATCTTATCCCCATAATTAGTTGGTTAATATTTTGGGAGAAAGTCTGGGTTCAGCTTGAAGAACAGCTGTCTTCGAGTGTGTATCGCAGATTCATAAGCCCCACCTCTCCGGTATTGGGACAATAAGTCGTCATATTCTTCAGCGGTTTGGCATAAAGGTGGATCGTTACGAGCTCACGGGTTGAAGTATTGGCAAGCTGGTGGATTTCATCGTAGTCGACACACGCAAGGAGATTTGTCTCGACCGCTTCTTCAAGTGTTTGTTTGACAAATGCTTTATTTACTGAAGGTTTGTCTTTGACCTCGAAAAGTCTCTGGGTAACTTTTCCTGTGTAAACACGAGTGACATTCAGTGAGCCCGCATGATCGTGAATTGTTGTGACATGCCCCGGCTTCCAGCAGAGTACCAACAGGTCAAAATATGGTGTTCTTGAAATGAGATTTCTTGTATAGTCGTCCGATTTGAAAAGAATCTGGTCTTTTATCAGGTTTTCATCGATAGTTAGTCTGCCGAAAAGATCCACAAGCTGTTTTACTTTAAGCTGATCCTGAGGGATCTTCATCATTTCGACGGTAAATTCGTCAAGTGAGATCTTGTCAACCAGCGTTTTATCCATGACTTTCTTACAAGATAAAAGGAAGGAATAAATTATCAAGTTCTTTAAACTGTGCCAAAGCAACATCGTTTAATATATAATGAAATCTGTCTTTAAATATTCCGTTATTCTCGTTTGTCTGGGCGTGGAGGGTCTCCAATCTGATATTGCAGGCATTGCTAACGAAATAGAAATTGATCCGAATAAGAGATATCAGATGATGTCAGGTTTTGGGGCGACAGCTCCATTTATCGAGAAAAAAATCTATGATTTTCCAAAGGAAGTCAGGGAAAAATTTTTAGATCTGATGTTTTCAGACATGGGGGCAAGGATGTCTATTTTATACAACGATGTCCAGCCCTCTTATGAATTCAAAAACTTTCCGGATGAAGAGGATAAATATCAATATTGGTTGATGCAAGAGGCGAAAAAGAGAGGCGTAGAAATATTCTATTCAATAGCTTCTTCTCCCCCTGCCAAGTGGAAGGCAAACAAAAATGTTAACGGCAACAAGAAGGATAAAAGAGAACCGAATTATCTGCTTGAAGAGCACTACAGCGACTACGCAAAATATCTTTCTGATTATATAAAAGGTTACGAAAAAGTTGGAATTACTATTAATGTAGTCGGGCTTCAGAATGAACCGGATTTTAATGCGGATTACCCGAGCTGCTTGTGGACAAAGGAGCAGCTGTCGGAATTCGCCAAAGTGGTGAAGAAACTCTTTGTTTCAAGTAAAGTGAAGGCGAAGATCTCTTTTCCGGATACAGTAGGATGGAAGACGGCAATTGAATATACTGCCTTTGCTTTCAAAGATACTGAAGCCGTAAACGCTGTTGATATTATTGGAGCGCATACTTTTGGCGGTGGAGATCAGGCCCGGCTGTTTGAACTTGCCGCTAAATACAACAAGACAGTTTGGCAGACTTCCTCGGCTGATCTGAGAGGAAGTGATGAATCAATGGTTGATGGGCTGAGATGGGCAAAAGAAATTACAGAGGATTTGACCTATGGCAATGTGAGCGCGTGGATTTACTGGTGGCTTGTCGCATTTTCAAGGAGGCCGTGCGCAAACGCCCTGACCAGATATAATGGACAGGACAACATCCTGGTTATTCCAAAACGTTTCTGGGTGTTTTCTCAATTCAGCCGGTTTATTAGGGGCGGGGCGGTTAGAATTGAATCCGCGGATTTTATATCTGACCTGAAAACCTGCGCATTTTTGGATAGCAATAAAACAACAATTATTCTCGTTGTTGTAAACGATGCGAATAAAGAGGAGAAATTTGAAATCAGTGTGGCCGGCCACGCTGTCGAGAAAATCAGGGGATTTAGAACAACTGAGACTGAAGATATGGCTGAGCTTAAAATCATGTCGGACAGATCGCCGGTAATTCCACCGAAAAGCGTTGCCACCTATCTGATAGATATAAAATCTAATACGATGTTTTAAACGACCCGCCGCGCCAAATATAAATTTTGCATATTTTTTTTGCAATCATATTATCGATTAATGAATAAATTTACAGAGATTGATAATAAGTACAAGGCTCTCATTGAAAAGTACAGAGATTTCGGTCCGCTGATGCTCCGTATCGGGGCAACCGCGCCAGGATTTACTGCTCTACCATATACTGCCATGTTCAGCAGCTTGTTTGGTCTTATTACATTAGTGGCAAGTGTGTCGATAATCCTGGGATTTTATTTCAGGTTCGGCTGTCTTCTTATGATAGTTGCCTATATACTTCCTTTTGTTGTCAGATCTATCGAATTTGATAGTTCATTTAACGTGCTTAGAGTGGTTCTTGGTGTCATCCCAACGATCGGTTTGTTGCTGGTGGGTCCGGGAAAATACAGTATAGACAACAAGTCTTCATAATCGAGCCTGTTGTTGCAGCAAATGGCAGACATATCTAAACAATTACGGGTTGAGAATTTTGGATCGTATGAAAAAGCGAAAGTGGTTTGATTACTTTGTTGCGTTCGTGCTCGTTATATTTGTTGTGTTTATTGTATTCATAGTTTATGAGGTTATAGCTATGCACAGCTATAACAAATGAGAATTCTTACAGGAAAGTATAAAGGTCTGGAAATCCCCTCTGATCTGTCTGATAAAACAAGGCCGCTGACTACTCTTCTCAGAAGATCCATTTTTGACAGCTTCGGGCGCAATCTTGAAGGGAAGGTTGTTTATGATCTCTTTGCAGGATCCGGATCATTTGGGCTTGAAGCAATAAGCAACGGGGCGCTTCAATCTGTTTTTGTGGATATCTCAGGAAAAAACTGCGACAACATCAGGAAATTTCTTCAGTCTATACAGGCTGAAAATGGGACGGTTCTTAACTGCAGTTATGAAAGGATTTCCGAAAGAGTTGTTCATGAATTTCCTCCGGATATTGTATTTGCAGACCCTCCATACGCCCTCGCAAGAAATAAATTGCTTGCCGGGAGTATATATGATGGAATTGTAAACGCATTCAAAGGCAACTCATTTATCCTGATCTATCGTCTATTTAGTAAGGTTGAATTGCTTAAGAAGGCCTCAAAGGTTGTAAAACATGGACAGGATTCTGTATACTTTATTTGTGTGGGTAGTTCGAGTCTTTAACACCTCCCTTTGCACATGTTTGTACAATTTATACTTATATAATGAGCCGGATGAAGCCGCAGGGTTTCACCCGGTAAGTTCGATATAATAATATGTCACAGTTTATACTGACATCAATTTTGCTTTTGTTTCAAAACGGTGAAGAAGTCGGATTTGACCTGCTTTATGATCAGGAAAGAGTTGAGCAGGAGTTGATATCCTACAGTAGCGCCAGAAACTGGCCTGCATTTCTGAAAAAAATTAAAAAGGTGGTCTCGGAATATGAAGGGAAAATCTGCGTCGTCGACTCTAAGTATGTTTCATTTAATGTATGGCTTAGAAATCTGCTCAGTCACATGGGAGCCGAGACGATCTCCATATTTCAGCGTGAATTTGCGCCGGATTACAAAGTTGAATTTGGAAAGGCGCTTTCCTCTGCGGATATCAGCAGGTGTCTTTCACTAATAGACAGGTTTTTTGTATGCAAAGAAACCCCTGATTTTGTCTTAAAATTAACCAATCAGCTTGTTGAAAAAGGACAGCTCACGACTGCTCTGCTGGTTTTTGAGGGTCTGATCGGCAGGTATGATCTGGAGATCAAAACGAGGGAGCTGGTTCAGGCGAGAATTAATGATCTTAAAAAACATGTGCGATGGGATTTTTCATATCCGAGGGCTCAGTTTCCTGTCTTCACTAATATGGGTTTATCTGACGAGCCGTCATCCAGATATTGCTCGATTGATGAGATCGCGGCAGGTATTGAGAATTATAAAAAGCAGTCGCTCTGTCTCATGGAAAAAACAGCGTCTGTAAAATTAGATCTTTCTTACAAAAGGTCTGAAGATGTTTTTGTTGTTCCCGCGATTGATCCGGTTTCAGATAAAATGCTTGTGAATAATGGATTCAACTTCAAGCTGGTTGATTTGAAAAGACTTGATCCAACCGCCTCTCCCGGCGCTGAGCCGCATGTATTATTATCTGTCAGCAATAATGCGGATCAGCATGCCAATCAGCCCTCACTCGCATCTTCACAGTTCAAGATGCTGCCTTCAGTTATGTCGGGGCTGCTTGTCAGGAATTACTTGATCGTCAATCAGGTGGTAAGCTTCAACATCAACAATATCTATACAGCCAGCCAGCATCTGGTGTGTTACGAACTTTCTCAGGATGATAATTCGGTTGTCGCAAAGAAATTATGGAGTCTTAAGGAGACCGGTTCTGAGGATCTGAAAACATTTTTAGTCTCTTTTATTCCCCCGTTTGTGAATTCCGGTGACTCCCTGGTTTCTGTTGTCATGAAGAGAAGGATAAACAAATATGGCGGTGTTCAGAGCTGTGAGCTGTATATATACTGTTTTGATATAAAAAATGGGGCAGTTCTCTGGAAAAGACAGCTGGACAGCTATCCTCTGTATTTTTACGGACAAAGAGCAAAAATAAGCTATCCATATATCTTTGTCACTGATGGTCTTATTAATGTTGTATTGCCGCATTCGTTCACGGTGTACAGGTTCACATTCAGCGGCGAGTTGGTCGGCTTTGACACCTTCTTTAAGAAGAGGACTTCCGCTAATGATTTTCCTCAGCAGGGATTTACTTATGGACAGCAGAGCCAGGTCTTTATTATGCCGAGATGGTTTCTGGCAGAAGGAAAATTCTTTTTCGCGGATGATAATGATATTTACAAAACTGACTTTGTAGGTTTTAACCCTGTTGTACAGATGAGAATAAGCGATGTGAAGGCGCTCATTGCGGTAGACAGGAAGAAAGTTTCCTTTGTTGATAAGTCTGGACACCTTGCCTTTTTTTCTGTTACAGATAGCGCTCCGGAGGTGTTCAGCGATCCGGTTACAAAAATCAACGAACCATTTTGCGCGACAGACAGGCATGTATATTTTGTTGAAAAGCGGGAGGGCAAAAACGATCTTATAAGCATCAATCTTGATAACCTGATGATATGCTGCAGCACAAGTTTCGAAGGGGCTGAGCTGCATTCCCCGACCTATTATAAGGATTTTGTCATAGCTTCTTCTATAGAAGGAGCTCAGATATTCAGGTCGCTTGAAATCGAGCTTGAACTTGCCAGGAAAAATTCAGCCGGCGGGGAAGCAGATATAACAAGACTTCTTACTCTGTTAAACAGGGTATTTGAAAGGGCCTGTATAAGAAATGTAAATGACCTTTATTTGAGGACATTACCGAATGAATTTGCCGATAATTTCAGCCGGCTGAAACAACCGGAGCAGAAAGAATTTGCGGCGTTTCCGAGATTTATAGTTTCCGCGATTTCAGAAAAGAAGATCTCTTTTAATGCAAAGGTGCTTAAACTTGCGCTGAAACTTTCCTCTGATACCAGGGAGCAGATCAAGATAACAAACGAATTAATCGGTCATTACTCTGACAGAAGTCGATTTAGCTGCGCATTCTACAGATTTTATAAGATCTGTGTTGAGGTAGGCGCTCAGGATTTTAAGACTGCCTGGAAGGACACGGCTGAGCTGGTAAAATTTCTGCGGACACAAAATCGCAGGGTAAAGTAATATTGCAGGGAGTATTTGTACACTATTTTGCTTTCCATGTTGTTAAGATCTCATCTATTGATTTCTCAACATCAACACCTTTAGCGCGGTAATTTTTCCTTATTTCTTTTATGAGACCTCTTTCTTTTTTTATAACTTCTTGGAGTTTTATCAATTCGTTTTTATATTCTATTGCGTTCATCTTTCCCAACGCCTTCACAGCGGCATTTTGAATTGCGACATTTGCATCCCAGATGTAATTTGCCACTACTTTCGCATGGTCTATAGATTTCATTGATCCAAGGGCTTTACAAGCACTTATTACTGCTACTCTTTCATCCAGGCTTGGGCGAGTGTTGAGAGGTTGTTCTAAAAATCTGGCGATTTCGCCGGCGCATTCTATTGAACCCCACCTATCAAGCAGCTTGATAATTTCTGAAAGTGTATTGACATTATATTCAACACGTAAAAGTTTTGCTATTTTAGACGCGTACTTTCTCGCATTCAAGTCTTCAAGCGCTATTACAACCAGAAGCTTGTCTGTTGCAGGATCATTAAGTAATTTTGCAACGTCATCCGTGTGTTTTGACGACTTGCATGCGCCCAAAAACCGCGCGGTAAGGCTTCTAACCTCCGGGTCTTTGTCTTCAAGCAATAAAGCTGCCTCATCTGCTTTGTCATTAGCGTTGATCAGCAGTAAGTGTAAAATAGAGTTTTTCTTTATAAGTGGGTCATCACTCTTTAGAGATCCAGCCAACTCCTCTTTAGACATTTTAGTAAAATGTGTATTACTGGACATATGACAACTGATGAGAAAGCCCAGTATGATGATGAGCGTATTAAATGAAAAAACAAAAGAGATATGTTCAGTCTTTGAACAATTTACAAAATTATTTCTTTCCATCATAGAAGTAGTCATTAATTCAACCTCCCTAAATTAACACTCTGTTTGTTATGCAAAAAAAACGTAGGAATTAAGACTTCCAGATTTTAAACCAGTATTTTGGAGAATTTGGTAGCTTCTTCCAATTCTGGAGTTTTTCTGCATCTTCTGTGTTGTACACAGCAAGGTGAATCAGCCAGTGCTGCAGGCTTAAAAAGATTTGCCAACTGCTTGGATGCATTTAACCTTGGTTGCAATTGAGTATCTATGCACTTTTGAGCAGAGTTTTAATAAGGAGGTCGTGCTATTAAAGAGCAGCAGTTGTTTGCGCTGGCGATATCGGTTACATTTCTGCATTCGCTTGTTCCTTCGCACTGGCTCTGCTTTTCGCTGGTCGCTAAAAGGTTCGGATGGAACACAAAAAGACTCTTTTTCACAATACTTCTTGCAAATCTCATTCATATAATATTTCTTGGGGTAATTATTTTTCTGCTGGAGACTGTGATACCGCACGAAGTAGAAGAAACAGCGCATTTAATCGGCTCTGCTTTTATATTAGCGCTGGGCTTGGCCTACATTGTCATGCACTACCTCAACATAGGACATAAACATTCAGCTGAAAATATCGTGGAGGGAGGCTCAACAGCGTTTCTAATGCTGTCGCTTATACTTTCTCCCTGCAACTATGTAATTGCGCCGCTTATATATGCGGCATCAATGCCCGGATTCACAATAGCAGTTCTTATAATAGCCATTTTTTTTGTGACTGTCGCGACAGCCTCGCTTCTTGCCTATCTCAGCTTCATCGGGCTGAAGGCGATTAATCTGGAATGGTTTGACCATAACGAAAAATGGATAATGGGGCTTGTCATGATTGCCGTTGCAGTTATTATGTATCTGGGTGAAACTCATTAATACCTGCCGACATTATTGATGAATTTTAAAAGGATTGCTCTTATTCTGATACTCGCAGTTTCTATTTCTGTTATATGTTATACAAACTATAAAGATCTTTTAGACAAACATCCTTCGCCATGGGAATTGGCATATGCCCCGGACTACCACCATGGGAAATTCGTATACATGAAAGCGAAAGTCATTTCGAAGGTTGGAAAGGGATATGTTGTTGAGGATCACGGCTACAGAATACATGTCGTAACGGAAGCGCAACTTAACCAGGGTGATTATGCGATGATTGTTGGAAGGTTTGACAAAGAGTGGAGGATTTATGCCCATGATATTGAGGTTGTACCGCTTGTTACCCATAAGACTGTTATCAGTTATGTCTTGGCATTTTTGGTTGTTGTAGTTTTTGCCTCGCAGTTTTTCAGGGCGTTCAGGGTGGAAAAATGGCAGATATATTAACGCATTATACTTCCGGCCGTCTCGCGGGCGTTGTGCTTGAGCCAAGAAAGGAGATCGCGCTCGTGGCAGGAGTCCTGATGCCGGATATTATTTCGAAATCAATGATGTTTATTTTTCAGTCGAAGCCGTTTTATTCTGCCTTCAGTCACTCCATTGTCGGAGCTGTTATGTACTCAGCCCTGTTCTGCGCGCTATTTGTGCGAAGGGAGACGCTAAACGTGTTCTTCCCTTTCATGGTGGTCGGCTATCTGATACATATTTTGTTTGATGCGTTTAAAGACTATCTTGGTTTCGGTGTTGTATATCCGTTTCTTCCTTTTAGTCAGGAGTTCATACAGCTGCCTTTTTACAATCCGTACAACTCTGTTTACCTTATACCTGCTGATATACTTGCTTTGTTAATAGTGATTATTGTAAGACAGAAGTTGTTCGGCGGCGAGCCGTCGCGCGCAAACTGGAGATTGTTTGTCGGAGATCTTTGGCAAAGTCTGGTGAACGGCCTCGGCGCGATTAAAAGAGTAAATTTTGGCATGCTGGTTTGCGCCGCAATGTTTTTTTTCTTGGGGAGAATAAATAATGATGGAGACAAAAGCAAATTCGACTGGATATATGAATATGGAGTTATGCCGAAGAAGTTTGATGGGCGCGAGTATTTTTTTGAGTGCTTGAATTACACAAGACAGCTGAAAGGAAATGATTTTGAGGCATCTTATCGGGGCAGAGATATTCTCTTTTTGTCAGAAACGAGCATTCAAGGCGATTCAAGTGTTATTGCAAGGTACGATTATGAAAAAGATGCCTTCAAACTTTTAGATTCATTTAGTCTGTCGACTGAGATGAAGCTGTTAATAATTTTAATGACCGTGCTTATATTCGCTGTCTCATGCTGTTCGAATAATTCTCTTCTGCTCTTGACGAGATATCTTTTATTTCCATATCTGTGCCTTCTAGTCCTGGTTTATTTTTTTGGAACCGGTATGCATTATGGCGAACTCTCTTCAAATATTTTTACTGTGCTGTGCGCGAATACTGCGTTGTGGTTTGCTACAAATGGAGGCGGAAAAGAGGCGCTGATTGCTGCGTCAGCTGTTCTGGCAAACTCTCTCTTCAATATGTACGTGATCGTGTGGCCATATTTTATCCTCTGATTTTCTTTATTAATTAATACGCGAAACCATAAAGGATTTCCACGATAGCGAAGGGCTTGTGCTTGTAACGTATAAGGTCATTAGTAAGGAATGCCCTGATCCACCTGATGATCCTTCTACAGGCTCAATCAAAGTAAAGTACACTATTTTTTATGGCGGTGGTTCAGCGGAGTATACACATCCACCGGATTAGCTATATAATAATATGAGAATGGGAGTTTTTTTATCTAAATACTTAGTAGTAACTCTGTGTGGTTTAGTATTTGATATTCAAATAACAGAGGATGACTACAACGATCTCGTAAGACAATTATCAGACAAAAATCCTACTATTAGAGGAAGAGTGTTTAATAAACTTGTTGGATGTTGGGAGGCAGATGACATACTTGATTTAATCAGTAGGTCTATAGAGTCTGCGAAGCAGGATGGCAACTCCTTTTTAACTGAAATCCTATCACAGATTAAAACCTGTATCATTAATCGAAAGGAGTTGGGAAGCGAATTAGTTGAGATATTTACTGACAAAGTGGATGAAATGTGCAGCTGGAGTGAGGATTTTTTAGTATTATTTTTCACGAGGCAGATAAATCAGCACATGGGAGGCTTGGTAAAGGATACAAAGACATGCGAAGTGTTTGCAAAGTGGTTATTTGGGCGCTTAAAGTCACATAGCGCTAAAAGGAACTTTATTGATGCCATAGGGGATAATTTTTTGGATAAATCACCACTCCAGATACCGAATGGAAAAGAGTTGCTGGTCAAGCTACTGAAAGACACAGATACAAAAGTCAAGGCCAGTGCTTTGGGAACACTTTATCGTATGGATGTTAGAGACCCTTACAAAGAGATTGTTGATCTGACAAAAGATAGTGAGCCTATGATAAGACTTAGTTCAGCAAGGTACTTAGTGCGAGCAGATGCTGAGAAATTCGGCGATAAGTTAGCCGGATTGCTGAATGATGAATTATTGTACATAAGAATGTTGGCGGTGGAAAAAATTGCTGAAAATGGATTGAAACAGTATTCAGGTCAGATTGCTGTGCTTCTCGATGAGCGATTATATACCGATTATAAACCTATAGAGAAAAAATTTGCGATTATTGGGGATATTGAAAAAATCTTTGGCGGTGTTAACGCTTTAAAAAAAAGCGCTATTGCCGCCCTTGGAACTTTGGGCTCTAAAGAATTTGTAAAAGAAGTAGGAAATTTTTTGAAGCACGACAACATTTCATTGAGGCTAGAGGCGATGAGATCGCTTGCTAAATTAAGAGCCTTTGAATATATACCTGAAATAGGGAGTTTCCTTAAGCATAACGAGATCCAATTGAGGGTAGAGGCAATTAAATTTCTTGGCGAGTTAGGAGCTGTGGAATATATTGATGAGATGGTGATTATATTACAGTCGGAAAATCACTATGATATTCAACTCGAAGCGGTAAGGAGTCTGCATTTGTTTGGAGCAAAGGAATATATAGAACAATATATAGATAGCACAAAGAAATTGGATACAGATTCTATTACGACCTTATTAACTATTTTAGGCGATGTCAAAGCCAGAGAATTCTCTAATTTTGCCGTGGAATGCTTGGCAGATGAGAAATGCAGGGTAAGAGCTATCAGGACATTAGGAGATATGGGTATTAAAAGACATGCCAAAGATATTGCCATATATCTTAGAGATAGTAGTGCGGAAGTTAGGATAGCAACAATTGAAGAATTAGGATCGCTAGATGCAGTTGAATATACAAAAGAAATTGCTGAACTTGTAAGTGATGAAACTGTTGTTAGTTCTGGTTGGTTGCATAGTCCTCCCAAAATCGTTAAAGAATGCGCTTTGAAAGTGCTTAAAAAATGGAATGTCGATATAAAACAACTGCAGAAGGAAAATAAAACTAAATAGCTTGTAACAAGTATTCTGACCTGCCCCGAGGTTAAATCGAAATATTCAGAGCTAATCAGATGTTTATAACGACAGTGGGACCTTTGCCCGCAAGAAAAGGATGATAAGTAGTAGTAATTTAAAAATGTTTTCCATAGCGGAGATTTGTCAGGAATCGGAAGTAATTAGTTTAGAATCGCACCGACAGCAGATACTTTAGTTCATCTTCAACATCTTTTTGGTCAATGACGTAGCCTTTTACTTCGTTTGTAATGATGTTATCCAGAAGATTTTTTGTATAGACAAGGTAATTTTTCACATCTGTTTCTTTTATTCCGAATTGTTTTGAAAGTTCCTTATAGGTTGGAGATATAGCGCTTCTTGCGTCGTAGTATGAACTGAAGACATCAAAATATACTTTCTTGTCCTGTTTATGGAGCACATCCTGCAATTCGCCTATAGAGCGTGTTATTACAGCTCTTGCCCATTCCTGATCAAAGTAATCAGATGGGTTTCTTGATTCATGCGAATCTGTCGGTTCATCGATAATTCCATCTGAGCTTATTGTAACCGACCCGCCGCCCCGCTTCTGTCTCATCGAGTCTCTGCGCGAGTTGATCAGAAAATGTTTGAGAGTTGCTTTTATATATGTTCTGAACCTGCCCTTATCCGGCGAAACGTTTTTAAGATAATCCTTTTCGAGAAACTTTGTGAAGTATTCCTGTGTAAGATCCTTGGCCTCCTCATTTGATTTATTCCAGAACATTCTGATGTATTTATATGCCGGCATCCAGTACATGGAAATCAACCTTCCGATCTGCTCTTTATAATCTTTTGTGTCCCTGTCTTTTGCATTAAGAACTACTCCCCAGATTGTATTAGGAAAGCCCCAGCGGTCTTCCGCCATCGTGGTATTATGCTTTTTTATCATAGGAGCTACTGCTTTCATTATAATATACATGACGATCGAAAGTCCAATTATCACGACACTTTGTCTGCTAACTCGAAGTAAAGATTATACGTAGGGCGCGTGCTCTTCCAAAGAGCATGGGTGATAACAGCAAGTCTATTTGGTTTTTGTTAGGATTTTGATGAATATTAGAGCAAGAAATGGAATAGATCCTATGAAAAACAACAATTGTAAAGAGTTAGCTATCCTGCTGGCAGGTTTTGGGGCTGTTTTAGCGTAGACTAGTCCTGTATACTGACCTATTATATTGTGTTTTAAGAGAATGTCTCTGTGTTTTGACAGGAATGTTACTAGTTTACTAGCAGGATTCGATGTTGCTTGTGTAGTGATGTAGCACAGAATGCCCCTTTGCCTGCTACTGGTACTTGTGCTACTGCCTGATTCTGGTGCGGGACTTCCTTGGGTTGGAGGTTCGGTCGGATCTGGTATCAGGATTCCTGGACTTGGGCTGGGTACATTTGGCTGCGCCAGCAATGTGACAGACACCATCGATGATTCACCGCAAAGTTGGCTGTAAGCAGTCACGCCGAAGGTATAAACTTGCTCAATAAGATATTCTTCGATTGATGACTCTGAAAGCAAGGCTTGTGTTGTATTTGCAGGGAAAGTTGTAATGAGAAAAAATACCGGGATACCACCTACAAGCTTTCTTCCGTAAAGCCTGAATTCATTCTCATTATTTGAGTTGTCGTTCCAGGTCAGAAGAACTCCACTGCCTTCTACAAAGACAGCATTTAAATCTGATGGAGCGTTTATTGTGCAGGTTGGTGGAGGCGTCACGGCCGGCGTATCAACAGCTATGTATGTCCCCGGACCCGGTACAGTTGATGCATAAGAAGACTCTCCAACTATATTTCTTGCCTTGATTCTGTAATAGTATCTTGTTGATGGCTGAACAGTATTGTCAGTGTATGTGATTATATTTGCAGGGATGTTGAATGTGGTTTTTGGCGAAAAGTTTTGGCTTGCGCTCCTTTCCAAAAGAAATTCATCCTCTACTTCTGAGTTATCTCTCCAGGTCATAGTAACACGGGAAGACTGTACTGATGTTGAACGAAAGTTTGAAGGAGCTTTTGGAGGATCTCCTATCAAGCGAGAATCATTTATTTTACAGACTTTAATATCTCCAGTATCTCTGTTGTCTTGAATAAAGACCAGTGTCTTCCAGCCGCCTATTTTCTCGACCTGTATTGGCAGCTGCTCTCCCGGACCGTCAGAGATCACGAGAGGATCATCTTCCCATATTCTTATCGGTTCTCCTGTGGGATTGCCGTCCTCCACTGCAATTGCAAGACACTCTATGTTTTTGTCTCCGTCGAAATTGTGCTCCCAGACAATCAGAATGAATAAATCAATACTGCTGGTCGAATCTACTGTAACTATGGAGTTTCTATTATCGCTCATAATACTGGCGTCATAACCAAGTTGAATTCCGTTTGTATTTCCATTTTCTGATAATTGCGGATCTCCACCTTGGGAAAAAAGCTGAAGCATTATAAAGTATCCGTCATCCGGGTTGTAGTTCTGTCTGTTGCTCCAAGTTACAACTGTCTGTCCACCCGGAGCAGAAGCTAGAGATGGTTCGACCTGTGCCCCGCTCGCATCGGATATCTGAAGTCCGTTAGGAGTTTGATCCCATACTATTACTCCGAATTGATTAATGCGTCTTGCATACAACTTGTTGTCCGGAGATTCCTCTCTAACGTATACGGCGACAACTTCACCAGAGAAGTCATCATATATTGCGACGTGATCTCTGTCTGTAATGTCATCAGTTAAATCTGTGTTGGATAAAATTATCCCACCGTTGCCCCATACATATTCTCCGCCTTGTGGGATAGTTCCGTTTCTTGTTCGGAATTCGCAGACGATGTCCCAGTCATCATTTGAAAATCTCTCTGCAGTAATAAAGACTCCATCATGAGCAGTTATAATATTTGGTGAAATGACCTGATCGCCTCCAAAGTCTATCAAAACTCCTTCATCTCCGAAGAGTTTATCAAGGTTGTTTGTCACTCTTTGCAGGTATACCTGACTTGCGTCCCTGTAGTCTTCACATACAATGTATGCCCCTCCTTCGCCATCAGGGATTGCTTTGAAGTTTATCTGGTCGCTATCGGCATCAAATATTGGGGCGAGGTTTGGGTCAAGAGGGCCAGATCCGCCATCAGCATTGATTAATGGAACTATTACTCCTTCATCATCAACAATGAAAGCATAGATATTCCAGTTGTCCTCCTGAGTTGTTGTTATA
This sequence comes from Planctomycetota bacterium, assembly GCA_016206485.1. Classification (GTDB taxonomy): domain Bacteria; phylum Planctomycetota; class MHYJ01; order JACQRL01; family SBBU01; genus JACQRL01. Next base: position 25,256 of record JACQRL010000039.1, read on the forward strand.
TTATGCTCGAAGAAAACAAAAGATCTGTTCCCTGCCGACGGAATAACTTTTATATTTCTTAATGAGCCGTCTGAGGGAAGGTTGATTCCGATTTGTTCTCCAGCTGATCCGAACCTTGTCGTTGAGTCCAGATATAATCTTTGAAAAACCAGTCTCAAGTTGTCCCGAACGCAAACTCCTGCGAAGCCGTCAAGAACTCCTCCCCCTCTGTACACCGGGACCGCAGAAAAATAGTTTTCAGTAGAATCGTCTGCAGCAATTACGATGTTGTTATCAGAGGGATTTGTGTGGAACTCTGCCTCTAAAACCAGGGGTAGCAATAAAACTGCCGCAAGTATCAGTTTCAGCCCATTTGACATGATGGCCGTGGTTGTTTTGTCTCGAGATTTCATATATGATTCAGAGACCTCTTTTTTGATCAATAGTTGGCTAAGAGCCGTTTAATATTGATAAAAAGAGAAACAATTAAAAATGTAATCAACGAGTATCTTGCGAAGCTGTCTTTGTAACCGTACTCAAACCAGATTGTTAAATAATAAACAATTTGTTGTACTGATTGGGAATAAATTGATGTGAAGAATGTGCCGGGAATAGTTGAATCAAAATATCTGTCTCTGCATTTTGTCATAAATATTACAGAGTTTGCGTTAACGCTCCCGGTTGTTCTGGTTGCGATGTAGCAGAGTCCCTCTTTTCTCACGCTGTTTTTTGTGCTTGATTTCGGTTGTGATTGTGGAGGCGCAGTCGGAGGTGGCGGGTCAGGAATAAAAATCGGAGATGTTTGTCCACTCATAAAAGCGGAGGAGGATGTATTAGATGAACCCGGTTCGCCGCTTCCTCCCTCACCTTCGAGGGTTGTAGCGCTCGCGGGACCAATTGCTACGGATATAGAGATGCCCATCCTGTACCTTATTTTATATTTATATAGAGTTCGCTGTTGCAGACCGGTATCTGTATAGCTTGATGCCGGATATGGAATTGTACCAACGAACTCAAAATTTCCACTTTCTCCAACAGCTCTTTTTATCTCTATCTGTGGCGGGGGAGGAAATGGATAAAGAGGATTGGTCCATTGAAGTCTTATTTGAGAACCTGATAGCGCAGTCGCGGTGAGATTAGAAGGAGGCAGTACTCCGGAACTAGGCGCTTGCCCGTTCAGTTCCCCCGGAATACCAACAGCAAGAGTCTCTGTATACTCAGAATGTGAATCTCGCGTGACTGATCCCCAGGCAGGGAGACTCGTTCTTGCATATAACCGTATTCTGTACATGTAGATACTGTCTGGAATGACTGTGCTGTCGTGAAACGGAACCGCGCTGTTCGGAATATCAGCTATTTGTATGTATTGATTATTATTCGGATCAGAATTATATAAGCTCTTTCTTTCGATCTTAAAACCGGTGCTTATGATCCCCTGCACGCCTGATCCTCCTGAGCTGACAAGAGGTGATACCGTTGGGTTCCAGGAGATTTGTACTTCCAGGTATGTTGACTGAGGTTGGATCGCAGTTGGTATTTTATTCGGCTTTACATTTGTGCCATCATCGGTCGCGACCCCTGTAATAACACTCTGTGTGTTCGAATAACCGACCCAAACGAGATCGTTGCCATACGGGAACACATATTCCAGACTTTGATTTCCGGTGTTGCCTACCTGAAAACCGGGATCTCCATTTCCTTCATAGAACCTGCTGGTTCCGTTAAAGGCGCTCAGGAGCTGTCCATAAATCTTTTTATCACCTCCTGCCCTGAGGTCTTCCCAGAGTACGAATATTGCCTGATCCGGATTTACAAGAACCTTCGGCCTGGTTTGATTTCCTTCCGCATAACAAACAGTAGTGTCCCACTCTTTGGATCCTGTTATTTTCTTTATCTTTGCGGCATTGATGTCATGAGTTGTTGATCCCTGCAGTATTGTTGACCAGCTGATTATTAATTCTCCCGTATTCAGGTTTGTAAAATCAGGGGTGAAATTTTCTACTGAGCTGTCGGATACATTAATTCCATAGCCCGGAAACCTCACAGTTGCTGATTGTACCTGAAAGCTGTTGAAGTAAACATCGTTGTTTCCATCCTGATTACTCAGACAAACAAAATGCGCTACATTACCTGAGGCGTCAGAATCTGTCAGTACAGAATAATCCGACTCTGTTGATTGATTTCCCAGTGTTCCAAATACGGTTATTCCATTAGTGTAGCCCTGCGCGGTATTGATTGTTGATGTAAGGTCATCTGTTTTAAAGATGTTCATTTTTATATCGCCTCCCTCCTGCCAGCTGACCAGAACAAGTGTATTTGCAGACCACGCAAGTGGTTGTATGGGATTGATCTTCCAATTGCTTACCTGTCTTGCAGGATTGATCGTAACAATGCCCGGAGGATTTAATATATTGCCGTCCGGTTTGATAATCCCAAGCTTCAAAGTTATATTTTGCGTGATATTATCCTGTTCTCCATACAATACTACAGACAGATACTGACTGCTTTTTAGAACTGCGGTGACCTTTGGTTCGATCAATGTGGCGCTTGAAGATGACGCAATTAAGACACCAGTCCCCCATTCTTTGACATAATCTTTATTTACTCTGTTTGCATAAATATTTGAGGTTCCGTTGCGATTATCCTGACAGACTACGACTAGTTTTGGGTCTTGTGTTGACGGCGGGACATATGCAAAATCGGGATTCCATTGATCGGAGGTAGGGTGGTTAATTATAGGAGATGCCGAAGAAACAAGCCCTCCTTCATATATACTTTTTGCCATCACATCCTTTTGTGAAAGCGTGTTGTATACCACGTCGTACTGACTGCCTGTCAGTGTCGGATTTCGTTTAGCAACCATATTTTCTGCGGATGCCGCGACTTCTTTGTCGATTCCATTCCATTCCTGGACATTTGCCTGAAACAGCAGCAGGGAAATTCCAGTGATGAAGCCAGGTAATTTCATGTAGCTTTAGAACTTTTTTAGAAATTTGGTTTAGCAACCAGTTGGCAACAATCTTGCTTGGCACAAACTACACTGATTAAATCTCGATTACACCGATTTGATTTGCATTTTCCATATTCTATGTTCTACGCTCCACGATCTACGAACCATGATTGCTGGACATATTCCACGTTTTCCATAATATGCATTCTCAACACTAATTTGAGAGGAGTTTTTATGACACTGGTTGAATATGAAGTGAGAAAAAAAGTCGCATGGCTGACCTTAAATGCCCCGCCCGCCAATACTTATTCATATGAGATGATGCAGGATTTTGATAAAGGAGTTCTGCAGGCAAGGTTTGATAAAAATATAAATGTAATCGTTATTACCGGCAAGGGAGACAAGTTCTTTTCAGCAGGCGCGGATATCTCAATGCTTGCTACAGCCGACCCCGCATTTAAATATTATTTCTGCTTGCATGCAAACGAAACGCTCAACAGACTTGAACATACCGCAAAACTGACGATAGCTGCGATCAATGGTCATTGTGTAGGCGGCGGACTTGAAATCGCTATGGCTGCAGATTTAAGGATTGCAAAAAAAGATGCAGGTCAGCTTGGGCTGCCGGAAGTTACGCTTGGAGTTCTCCCCGGAACAGGAGGCACCCAGAGACTTTCAAGGATGGTCGGCAAATCAAAAGCGATTGAGCTTATGACCACAGGAAAGTTGCTTAACTTTGAAGAGGGTGTTCAGTTAGGCATTGTTAATAAAATTTTCGACTCGGCGAACTTTGAAGAAAAAATTCAGCAGTTTGCTTCAGAGTTTTGCGCCCCGAACAAGGCAGCAAAGGCAGTCGGTTTGATCAAGAGGTCAGTGCAGAGCGGATGGGAGGTCGGATTTTCTGATGGGCTTGCAATCGAAAGAGAATGTCAGCAGCAACTGTTTACCAGTGAGGACGCAAAAAATGGGATTCAAAATTGGATACAGACTAAAGGGAAGGGAAAGGTGGAATTTAAAGGATCCTAACGTGAAGAAGTCAGTAGACAGGAGACAGAATACAGGGAAATAAAATGAACCAAGTTCCAGCGTTTGCTAAAGAGCCACAGCTGTTGTTCATAAATGGCAGGTGGCTGGAGTCCAGCAGTCAGCAATATTTTGAGGATGTAAATCCTGCAACCGAGGAAGTTATAACCAACATAGCAAAAGCAACGAAAAAAGATGTGGACTTTGCTGTTAAGTCTGCTCAGGAGGCGATGCGCGGCAATAGTTGGGGAGGATTTTCTTCCAAACAACGCGGAAAGGTGATCTTCAAGATAGCAGCTCTCCTTGAAAAGTATAAAGAAGAGTTCGCCACCCTGGAAACACTTGATACAGGCAAGACTATAACCGAATCTCTGTATGCGGATATTGCAACTTCTGTGGATGTGCTCGAATACTATGCGGGGTGCGCTACCAAAATAGAGGGGACGACTCTTCCAACCGACAGCAAATTTTTTACTTTCACGCTCAAAGAACCGGTTGGAGTTGTCGGATGTATAGTACCATGGAACTTTCCTCTCCTTCTTGCTGTCTGGAAGATAGCGCCGGCCCTCGCCGCAGGCAATACAGTTATACTCAAGCCTTCGATGATGACTCCTCTGACTGCGCTTAGGTTTGCAAAACTTACTGAGGAAGCAGGGTTGCCTCCGGGTGTGTTGAATGTTCTTCCCGGTGCGGGAAGCGAAATAGGTTCATACATGGTTGAGCATCCCGGGATCAACAAGATCTCATTCACAGGTGAAACACAAACGGGTAAAGAGATTCTTGCGGGAAGTGTGGACACGCTCAAGCGAGTGACACTAGAGCTCGGCGGAAAATCTCCGAATATAATATTCAAGGATGCAGATATTGAAATGGCATCGAAAGGCGCGTTCAATGCGATCTTCTATAACAAAGGAGAAGTTTGTTGCGCCGGCTCGCGATTGTTTGTTGAGAGGGGCGTGCATGCAGATGTGATAACCAGATTAGTTGAGAGGGCTGGCAGAACTACTCCGGGAGATCCTCTTAAGCAAACAACCCGCCTGGGACCGTTGATATCAAGATCTCAGCTTGAAAAGGTTCAGTCTTATACCGAGACAGGGAAGAAAGAGGGGGCGCAGCTCGTGATTGGCGGCGAAAAACCAAAGGAACTTTTAAAAGGGTACTACTTTAAACCGACAATTTTTGACGGTGTAAGAAATGACATGAAAATTGCCAGGGAAGAGATCTTTGGTCCTCTGCTTTCTGTGATCGAATTTGAAGATTTTAATGACGTGATAACAAAATCTAATGATACTTTCTATGGGCTTGCTGCAGGCATTTGGACAAGGGATGTTTCAAAGGCAATAAAGGCATCAAGGGCTTTAAAGGCTGGCACAGTATGGATTAATTGTTACAATTTCTTCGATGCAAGCGCGCCATTTGGTGGTTATAAACAGAGCGGAGTCGGAAGAGAGCTCGGACTTAAAGGGCTTGATCCTTACACTGAGCTCAAAACTGTTTGGATAAGTACGGAATGAAACGTAGAACGTGGATCGTGGAACGTAGAACAAGGAGCTGATAATGAAGTTTACGACGACTTTGATGAGGCAGAAGGAACTAAAAAGAGAGTGGTATTTAATTGACGCTTCAAACGCTACGGTAGGACGTCTTGCTACAAGAGTAGCTACCGTCCTGATGGGTAAGCACAAACCCACATATGTCACTTACCTTGATTGCGGTGATAATGTAATCATTGTTAATTGCAGTAAGGTCAGACTCACTGGAGATAAGGCGCAAACAAGGGTTTATAAGAGATATTCTGGATATATGTCAGGTGAAAAGGAGCTCCCGTATGCAAGGGCATTTGAGAGGGATCCGACTTTCGTCGTGAGAGAGTCAGTAAGACGTATGCTTCCTAAAACAAATCTTGGCAGACTTGCTATAAGGAAGTTAAAGTTGTATGAAGGAGCAGAACATCCGCATAAAATACAATCACCTAAGGTGATGAAGCTGACAGATATAAGAAAAGGGAGAGTGTAATATGAGTGAAAAAGTAATCTGGGCTACCGGCAGACGAAAAACCTCCGTGGCGCAGATAAGAATAATTCCCGGCAAAGGGGAGATAACAGTCAATCGCATGAAACTTGATGAGTATTTTCCTTTGGAACAGCACAGGAAAAATCTTCTGATCCCTATTGAAACCGCAAAAAAAGAGAATCAATACGATTTATTTATAAAGGTTGACGGCGGCGGTAAAGTATCGCAAGTGGGCGCAATAAGACATGGAATCGCAAGGGCTCTCAGCAAAGTAGATCCCGCTGTTATTCCTTCTCTTAAAGAGAAATATCTTCTTACCAGAGATCCGAGAATGAAAGAGCGTAAAAAGTATGGAAAACTTGGCGCAAGAAAAGGACAGCAGTACTCGAAGCGTTGATGAACTCCAGGTTAGACAAGTTACCACCGTACTATTTTGTTCAGTTAGAAAATAAGAAAAAGCATATCGAAAAGGAAGGAGTTAAAGTCTACGATTTTTCAATAGGAGATCCCGATCTCTCACCTCCCGCCAAGCTCATTGATTTTCTCAGGGATGAGCTGGGAAAGGAAGTAAATAATTATTCTTCTACAAGGGGTGAGCGGCGGCTGAGAGAATCTTTTGCACAGTGGTATAGAACGCGTTATGGAGTGACTCTCGATCCGGAAAAGGAGATGACCATGTGCGTCGGAACAAAAGAGGGCATATTTCATCTGCCTCTGGCTTTGTGCGATCAGGGGGACGTAGCTATAATTCCCGAGCCCTATTATCCTGTTTATCTTTCGGCTACAACTCTTGCAGGATGCAATCAGTACTTTCTCAGTATGAGAGAGGAAAATAAATTTTTGTTGGAGTTTGACAGCGTTCCACAAGAAGTTCTGAAAAAAGCGAAGTTTATTTACGTAAATTATCCGAATAATCCGACCTCTGCAGTTGCAAATGAGAGTTTTTATAAAAGTCTGATCGAGTGGGCGCAAAGAAATAATATTATAATCGCGCAGGATGCCGCGTATCAGGATGTAATTTACGATAGAAAGCCGATTTCAATTATGCAGTTTGAAGGAGCAAAGGATATTGCAGTTGAATTTTATTCATTTTCAAAACTGTTCAACATAACTGGGTGGAGACTTGGGTTCGCCATAGGAAATGAAAAAATTGTCTCCGCGCTTCATAAAGTAAAAAGCAACGCTGATTCCGGACAGTACATGGGCATACAAAACGCGGTGGCAAGATTCCTTCCAATTTCCTCTTCGTTTCTTGCTGAGCAGCAGTCAACCTACAAAAGACGAAGACAGACATTTTACAGCTATCTCAAAATTGCCGGGTATCAATATTTTGATTCGGTTGGAACGTTTTACGTTTGGTGGAAACTTCCAAAAGATATTAAATCGGCAGATTTTGCGGACAAGATGCTTACAAGTAATCGTATTTTGGTTATTCCCGGGAGCGCGTTCGGCCCTGCCGGCGAAGGATATGTCAGGGCTGCTCTTACATGTCCGGAAGAAGATATAAGACGCGCGCTTGAAAACCTGAAATCGTAGAACTTGAATCATAAAACATGGGTGCTGCTGGTTTTACTCTGCTGACTCCTGATTTCTGACTACTCGCTGCTATAACCTAACTACTGACTGTCGTCTTCTGATTCTAGTTAAATATCTTCTCTTTATATTTCTCCGCTTCTTTTTGCAGTTCGTTCAGACTTGAATAAAACCAGTCAACTCTGTGTTCTTTGCCAGTGATTTTGTTTAACGACATGTAGGCGATGAGCCTTGTCCAGGGATCAGGATCTGCCAGAAAATTCAGGAGAATCTTCTTAACTTCAAGAGATTCAAAGTTGCTTAAAACTTTTACAAGGGCGCGATAGGTATGGATTCCACATTTTTCTTTTATAACTGCTGAGTTGCGTAGCTGTGCAAGAATGTATTTCTCAATCTCCGGAGAAGAACGATTTATAAAGAGTTCAATTATTGTCTCCATGATATGAGTTGTTGATCCAAGTGCGGCTTTTACCAGCTGTTGTTTCTGTTCAGAAGATGGAATTTGGTTAGAAGAGTTGGAAGAGGGAATGCCCGCCAGGCTTTTGAGCATGGTTTTATTAGCCATCTCTACAAGCTGCGGGTCAGAGAGCTGTCCTGAGGTTCCCAGATAGAAAATCGCAAGCGCTGCAAGATGCTGTTCATCCGCGTTTTCAGATAGATAAAGTTCCGAGATCTTCTTAAGTTTTGAGTCAATGACATTAATTATCTTTTCGTTCTTTATATCGAGCATTTTAATGTATCTTATGACTCTGTCGATCAGGTGGACAGGCAGAGAAAGGTCATTTAATACCGTCATTGAAAGTTCAGGAAACGAATCGGGATAATTTCTGAAGTAAGTGAAAAGAGCTGCAAATAAAACCTGATCATCTTCAAACGCCGATAAAAGCAGCTGTTCGAGAAAAGCCTTCCCGTATTTTCCAAGTCCCGGAAGCGTTTCAATAAGAAGTATCCTGACAGAAGGCTCAAAATCGCTTAAGGCATAGCGAACAGGTCTTGCGTTTCTGATTGGGCTTGGTTTTTGAAGATAACTTCGTTTGCTTTTGCTTAGGATATACTTTGCTGTTTCAAGCTTTTCCATGTATTTTTTCATGCTGGTTTTTTCTCCGCTTAGAGCCAATGACATTTCAAGAAGCTGGCGTAAAATTTTAAGTTTGGCATTGGGCACATAACTGTCAGCTGGGTTTTCAAATTTAGGAGCGGGAGAGTCAATAATCCACTTCAGTTTCAGAATGTTTTTCTTCATTTCATTGCACATGTCAACGAACTTTTTGGCAGGATCAGAGGAGTCTTTATCAAAACATTTTAGGGAGGCCTTCATGAGTACAAGCACTTTTTCAAAATCTCCGGTAGTTCTTGCGTCATCCAGCATCTCGACGAGAATGCCAAATGCCTTTTTGTGTGACAGTTTTGCCAGGGAGTTGATAAACGCTATTTGAAATACGGTATCAGGTTCATTTCTAACCTTGTCAGTCAAAAATTGCGGGAGTTCCTGAAATCCTGACATTGTCAGAAAATACAATGCGCGCGCCCTTTCGATGGCATCTTTGCTGTTTTTTAATACCTCGAAGAGGTCCTGCATCGGATCATATTTTTGAATTGTGCCGAGATAATAAACCGCGTTTCTTCTGACCCTTTTACTCGGATCTGAGATCAGTCTTCTGACGTGCAGGTAGAGATCTCTTTCAGGAAATAAGCTGAGTCCGTACGCAAATCTGGAGGTCAGAGTAAAAGGATAGGATTTTGTGAGCTCGGATGAGATTATGCGGCTTATCATAGTGCTGTATGGATCGCCAAGATTAAGGAAGTTTGGAACTTCTTCCGCGACGCCCATATAAGCGGTCGCCATCTTGAAAAACTCACGCAGTTTGTCCTGAAATTCCTTTATAGTAATGACCAGATTTGAGGAAGGAAGCCCGAGAAGCAGCAGAGAAAATATCTCTTCGTTATCGAATGTTCTGTTGCTGTGAAAATATTTTAGGAGCATTCGGTTAAAACATTTCAGATTAGATTCCAGGAGTGTCTGTTCTGAATCAGAATAGGAGGTATGCGAAATAGCAGAGGCTACAGGGTCAGATTCGAGCAGGACTCCTTCTATCCAGGGATGATGGCTTGAAAAGTCTTTTGTGGTGATTCCGCATTCACTGATGAAATCATAGTTGATGGGAGGTGCTGGAATGTTAGCAGGTGGAGGGGTCATCTTTTTCTTATCCGCTGGAGGCTTCTTTGGTAAAGGTCCAGTCTGCTGGCCACCTTCTTCTTTGTCAGCAAGATTGCCTCCTCCGGTTTGAATTATCCTAAGCTCATCTGTGACCGTAATCATGGGTTGGAAATTTGTTATAGAATCGAAAGGGTCTCCCGGCGGAAGCAGGATATCCATATCCATCAGGATGATTAAAGAGAATATAGAAAAAATCTTCTTCATATTTCTACTATACAGTACAGACGCGCGTTTTGTCTCACTGTATTATATCAGTATTCTAAGCATTTTTTTACCCTGATTGTTTAAAGCAAATCTGGGGTTTTCTCTGTGATTTTGTGGCTATTCTGTGTCTTTGTGGAAGAGATTTGTTAAACATTGTTTAAAAGTTTAAAAGGTTAAAAGTGAGGGCTGATGGTTGGCAGAAGCTTTTTTACCGCCTTTCCTCTGTGGCTGATTTTGTTTTTTTCCTCTGGAGATAATTGAGCGGTTGTCTTTCCGAGCTCTTTGACATAAAAGATTGGATCATATCCAAAGCCATTTGTACCCTCGGATTTTGAGTTTATGTATCCATAGCATCTGTCACTGCTGACTGCAAAAATCTTTCCTTTGTAACCAAAAATACATACTGCTATGTAGTATGTCTTTCGCTTTTCAAACGGGATTCCTTCCAATTTTTTCAGCAAAAGCTCATTGTTATCCTGAGATGCAGCATTTGCACCTGCAAATCTTGCGGAGCGCACTCCGGGGGCGCCTTTTAGAAACTCGACGCATATCCCGGAATCTTCTGCGAATACTGGATAGGTAACCAGACTGGAATAAAACACGCACTTACTTGCGGCGTTTTCAAAGAATGTTTTTCCATTTTCAGGGGCGATGTTTTTTATCCCCGCTTCATCAAGTCCGACCAGATCCGCGTTGATTTGTGCAAACAGTGATTTGAACTCGCGCAGCTTTCCCTTGTTACCAGTCGCAATAAGCAGTCTCATAAATTGTAGAGACTATGACATAGCCCGTAGAAGACAAGTAAATTTGAGTGGAACACGACGCCATTTTGTGCCCGGTACCATCTCTTATCTGTGGAATTCGCCCAGATCTGTGCAATCAGTGAAAGAGTTTTATCAAAGGACCATTATATATGGTGGATATTATAAGTATTTTATCTGGTGCTGGGTAAATGTTGTTTATATTATTATGGGGTTGAAATTGACAGTGCTTAAGATCTGGCGGTTGAAGTATCTAGCCTTCATCTCTCTTTTATCTTTTTGTTTTTGTCTTGATATGGATATTGATATTCCTCCCGGGACTCCAACAGAGATAATCTCAAATTTCCAGCCTTCAGTGACAATTACCACGGATATGAAACTCATTGAAACACAATCAGGCACACCTACACAACCTAATGATGGCGAGAAAGTTGAGAGAAGAGGAACCGAAGTAAAAAAACAGATTGTGCTTCCTCCTAAGGCGCCGCCTCCTGTCAGCGCGGGATTTTTTGAGGCGACAGGCATCACCACGATAGATTTCCCCGGACACTATCCTTGGGCGTCAACACTTAAATCAGGACTGGATCCGATAGCGGAAGATCTTGCTATTTCAGGTTATACACAGGAAGAAAAGATTAAAAGTTGGAAGCCAAAACTCATTCCATACAGCGATCCGAAGAACGCAAAATATGAAGCGTATTTAAAATGTTTTCAGAGAATTCTGATCAGATATTTTCACCTCAACCGTACTTTAGAAAATGAAGATATTTTTTACTTTATGCTTTTCGGTGATCCTCCGGCATCTTTTGCAGCATCCATTAATGAGGTGAAGAAGGATCTGAAAGAGTACTGCGGCAAAATAATGAGCTATCTTGATCCGGAAACAAAACAGCCTGTCATTCCGGGAATGCCGGATGATTACAGTCTCATGATGTATACAATTGTTTTATCAGAGCTTGTATATTATTATCCTTTCACAGTTAACTCTCCGTTTGCTCCGGGACTCGATCACTTTGCTTCGGAAGAAATTTACCCTCACCTTAGATCAATGCTCAAAAGCACTAATAAACGTGTAATGAGAAACGCTGTGTATTATCTCGGAACAATGCAGAAGTATGATGCCCTTGCAGAACTGTTCAATATCCTTCAAAACAGTTCTGATAAAGTTGCACGCGCGAGATCTCTGTATTTTCTCACTGCATCAAGCTATCCGGAACTCGCATCATACCTAATAAGCCAGCTTGATTCTGAAAAAGATCCTGTATTTGAAGTTGCTTTTCTAAATGCGCTTGGAAAGCTCGGGGATAAAAAGGCATTTCCGGGGCTATGCAAGAAAATAATTTCTATGGCTTCTGCCTACGATTACGAAAAGTTGATTGCTGCTGTCAAGGCATGCGCCAGATGTGTTGACAAGCGTGACAAGGAAACTCTTAAACAGCTCGCCCAGCAGATTTTAAAGATTCATTCTTCTCTTGAAGGCGCAGCATGGGCAGGTGAACCGGAGACCCCCGACCTTGCTGTTCCTGCTGATAGTTATAGGGGTGACGCAAGGCGAAAAACACTGAAGGAAGTTTTAGAAATCTCGCTCGCCGCCTGCGGTGAGAAGCAGGCTTTGGGAGATCTCCCTTCAAAATTCGAAGAAATCATCAACAGACTCGAGACTCCTAAAAAAAGAGCCGTCAATGCAGGCGCTGTCGGAGGCTCTCCTCCTATGGCATTGGGAAGTTTTGATGTCCTCAACAGATTATTTCTTGTTGAGGTTCTGCCGGAGATGGGGAAGACAGGGAAAATTCTCCTTGAAAGACTCCTTCTCAGCGGTTTTGAACATGATAATGTCCTGTTTACCGCGCTGAACACCTACTATCGATATTATCCCGATGACTTTGAAAAACTCGCATTGCAGATACTGATTCTTAACAAAGAGCTTCCTGTGCCTCTGGTTGATAAAGCTCTTAAGTATATGTACTTTACAGATCTGAAAGATGATAAGACCAAAAAAAATCTTGATAAGATTCTGAATATGCTGGTTATGGAGTATGGTCCTCAGCAGGACCTGTCTTCAAAGCACCTGTCTACACTTGCGGTGTTTTATTTGGGACTTGGAAAGAAGTTGAAAGAGAAGATTTTGTCATCGATAATTGACAGTGAGCTCAGGGAGCAGAAACCCGAACCGGTAACAAAGGAACAGGATCCGCCTCTTCTTGGCTTAAAAATAGAACCGACAAGCAGTCTGATAAGAATCTGTATTGAGATGCTGGGAAGAATGAAGACTGTAGATGCTGAAAAAGCGCTTCTCAAGCTCGCTAAAAAAATAACGGATATCGAAAATAAAAGGATCCTTGCCAAAGCTCTTGGAAATTTCACGTCCAAAGAAGTTAAAGCTGAATTGATCGAAATGCTTTCTGATAAAGACAGCTGGACACGTCTTATTGCCTATCTTTCATTGAGCAGAATTACCAGAAAGGAACACAAAATCGACTGGTTCTATACAGATCTTGATAAACTAAAACCTGAAATTGAAAAATATAAAACTGTCCTAAATTAAAAATCCTGACTGTCTTCCTGCGTTTCTTCTGACTCATCAGGATCATCAGGCTCTTCTGAGCTTCTGCCCGATTTTTTTATTTGTTCGTGAAGGTCAAGCATGAATTTTTTCCAGTCTTCTGTCATCTCTTTGTAGGTGACACCTGTCTGATCAAATGCGCTTTTGAGCGCCTTGTCATATCTTTTTTCCTTTAATTCTTCAAGCAGAATCCCAAAAAATTTTCTGTATTTGCCCTGCTGAGAGGAATCGGATTCGATGAGAAATTTACACAGTGACCATGCAAGGGTGTAATCTTGTACATTAGTCTCGAAAGGGGTGAAAACTTTTTTGAGGTTAAACTTCCATTCAATCTTCTGCATGTTTTTAACTACTTTAATAAGTTTGCTTTCAGGGAGAAATATCCTGTTTATTTTTTCTTTATCTTCATCAAGCTCTATGCCAGCAAAGTAGACTGCGAGTCCCTCTTTTATCCACCCCGGCAGATGTGCCTCACAAATATCATAGACCAGATCTGTGTAAAAATGAAAAAACTCATGCATAATGATGTGATATTTAGTGTACAGCTTTTGCTGATTTTCAGGTATTGTGTACAAAGTTTTTTTGATTGGAATATATACTCCGTTTACTTTTATCTGAAAATTAGGAACCTCTTTTTTTATGGTCGCATTCATTTCCTTAACATCATCGAACAGTTTAATTGTGCATTTGAAATCATGCTGGGGTTGGAGCTCAGGAAGAACAGTCACATACAGCTTCTGAATTGCATCGAGAATGCGAGATATTTCTTTGACTTCTTTGTCGCTGAAATCTTTATATTTAATTGTAAAATTTGATCCGCTATAGCTTTTCCACTCATCCTTCCCAGCAGTTTTTTTATCGCCGTCTGAGATCATGAGCGAGAGCAGGAAAATAAGTTTCTTCATATTAAGATATACGATATAAAAATTTCTTTTGTTGAAAATTATATTTACCCCGTCTCACAGCGCAAGGCATTGATTTTAATGATTTTATTCGAGATGTTCAGGATAAACCTTTAACGAAAGCCACTTGCAAAAATTTTCTTACAGTTTTGGTATCAGCAAGTTAGAATGTGCTGAGATGGCAAGACGTGATACTACGATAGGAGGGGAAGCATGGGATTTCCCCAGCACCATCTGGAGTATTGTCCTTAATGCTAAGAATAAAACCACAGCAGAATATCAGAAATCTTTAAACAAACTTGTTTCGATGTATTGGAAGCCTGTTTATCGCTATATACGGATCGCATGGGACAGATCAAATGAGGATTCAAAAGACCTGAC
>JACQRL010000365.1 GCA_016206485.1 Planctomycetota bacterium
TCGCTAAACAAGTCTAAAGACACTGTGCAGCTGTATGCGGTTGTGATGACTGTGAAGCTCTCCGTAGACGCAAATATTGTAACGGTTTCGTCTATGCTGTTAAATCTTTCTTCTGCTGATGCTGAGCTTCCGCTAAAACAAAAGGAGTAGACTATCAAAGAAAGCAGAAAAAGCAGGATTTTTATTTTCATACGTTAATAAGCAGTATTTCCTCTTGATTCTTTAGTTTTGCGGGTTGACAAGGGTTTCTACAAAGCGGCAGTTTATGATTCTTCGTTTTAGTCATCTATTTAACAAAATCAATAAACTCAGGAAATCTGAATGCCTAAAGAAGGATTTAAATTTTTATCCCAGTATTTAAACCAAAGGTTAAGGATCCTGCTTCAGGTAAAGTAAAGGCTTTAGACTATTTGAACTTTAACTAGAAAAAATTTCGAGAGTTAGCCGTTTGAAAAATATTATTTTTACAGAGGAGATGAACTGATGAGATTTAAAAATGTGGTTTGTATTTTGTTTTTGTTCGTTACATTGACTCTTACATCAACAGGCGGATATACTCAACAATCGGTAGGCGTGAAGCCGCTTCCGCCAGAATCATGGGCATTTCTTAATATAAACCGGAGTTTTTATCCTTATTCAGAAGAAGTCTGCGCTGTTCAGGTAAGCGATGGAGGTTACATAACCGCCGGCAATCTGTCTATCGGGTTAGCACAGATTATTTCACTTACGAAGCAAGATCATGACGGTAGAGTGCAATGGTGCCATACTTACATGACATCTTCGCCAACGGTTGTAAAATCAATACAGAAAGTCGCAAATAATATCATTCTATTAGCAAGAATCGGATCAAGTTTTTTACTAACGCTGTTTGACTGGTGGGGAAATATTTTATGGAGCAGATCCACTTCATTTGCCGGAGATCCGCGATCAATTTCCGTAACATCTGACAACGGCTTTATAACATGCGGAGAACTTTGGGCTGGAAACGGGTTTTTGATATCGAGGTTTGACAGCGCCGGAAATAATCTCTGGACCAAGAATTATCTGACACAGACTCAACCGCCAAACATTGATGTCTTGTACGATATCTGCCAAACATCTGACCTCAGCTATATCGCAACAGGTTCTATAGATGATGGGAATTTCAGCACTGATATTGTGCTTATGAAAACGGACCCTCTTGGTAACGTTCAATGGGTCAAAAAATATGGAAATCAAAATCAACGCGATGTTGGTCACTCGGTTATCAGCACTCCAAATGGTTACGCTGTATGCGGGAGCGCGAATGATCATGTATTCTCGATGGAGGTGGATCGATCTGGAAACTTCAGTGGAAACAACTGGCAATATACCTACCAACTCAGACAGGGATCATCCGAGGCCGGCATTACCATACTACAAACACCCAATGGAACACTGGTTATATCCGGAATAACCGGAGGCCAGCAGAACTCCAGCTTCATCAATCCGATGCTTTTAGAACTAACTCCTGCCGGATTGCCGTTGGCTTCAAGAGTATTTGAGAACGGATATAACGGATCTTATCATTACATAGGAAAAACAATATCTACAACTGATGGAGGGTTTTTAATCCCTGCAGCATTCGTAATAGCTTCAAGCGGAATGTCATATCAACAAACTTTTAAAGCAGGATACGATCTGAATATAAGATTTAATGGAGTCCTTTCTTACTCATCTAATGCGCTGAGATCGACAACAACACGTACTAGCTATGCTCCTGTTAATGTTTCAGTGACAGCTTCGGACATTGCAACCCAAATCAACAATACACCGACAAACCTTTCACCTTCAGGGGTAATACAACTGGAGCTGGCACACTAAGGCTTGTCTGTGCTGAGTCAGCCTGATTGTTGCTGAAGATGACCAAAATCTGCCAGCTTATTTATCTTTCCACTTTTCAAGCGCGTCGCTTACAAGCCTTCCAACGGAGGCCCATTTGTACAAATGCTCTATACCAACATAGATATGCGCTTCAGTTTTGTCATCAACATATTTTTCGATCAAGCTTTTATATTCTTTTGCATCCATCTCAGTCAGGGCATAAACTGCAGCGTCCCTGAGCTTCTGGTTACTCAATAATCCGAAAATGTCTTCAGCAAATTCAGATGCTTTAAGGATAGCAAGAGAAAATATAGCGCATCTTTTCACCCATGTGTCGTTATCGCGAAGAAGTCTTGCTACATCCTTTGCATGATCTTTTGCTCCCAGATCTGCGACTGCAAACGCAGCCGCGCCTCTCATATATATTGTTTTATCAGAAAGAAATTCGACAACTTTATCAATATATTCTGTTCCTCCAAGTCTGCCTATCGCCCAAACAGCGTCATGCTTGTGGGCGCATTCAGGATCATCAAGAAGCGCTGCAATTTCTTTAAGGTGTTCTTTTGCATAAAGCTTTCCCAGCGCCTTCAAAATCTCCGATCTCAAAAGAATGTTTATCTGGTCACTATCACTTAACATTGAGGCAATTTTCTTAGTTGCCTTCTCATGCCTCAGTTCAACAAGACCTTCGAGCGCGAACTTTCTTACATACAAACTCTTGTCAGTAAGAAGATCCGCTACAGCGTTTCCATATTTATCTGCAACGTCATTAGTCATTTGTTGAAATGTTACAAGCGCTTTCACAACTGCTTCTTTATTCATATCAAAATCTTCTGTTTTCAGCAGCGCTGATATTTCCGCGGCATACTCTGCGGCCTTCATTGCCTCCAAAGATTTGATCGCCGCGCTTCTTAAGAAAGAAGATTTTGCTTTCAAAAATATCGCCACCGAAGAAGCATATTTTTTACCTAAGTTGGAATTTCGCCCTGATATAAGACCAAGCGCCAAGATCGCCTGCTCCTGTGCATTCGCATCTTCTTGCAAAAGAAGTTTTGCTATGGTATCCGCATAGCTTTCAAACCCCATTTCGGCAAGAGAATATGCTGCTGCGCCGCGGACAAGCCCCTCCTGATCATTTAAAAGATCGGCAATCTGTTTTTCATATTGTCGAGCATGCAGTTCACCCAACGAACGCGCTGATGTTGCTCTCACTCTTGAATCGTCGTCATCTAACATTTGAGCTATTTTTCCAAGGCAGATCTTATACTCTGAACCAGAAGAACGTGGGATTGTTTTAGCGAGGCCTTCAATAGAAGCAGATCTTATGATAGGATCTTCATCTTTCAGCCACTCCGCTATCCAGCCGATCTCTAAATCAGGATCTAAATCTGTCGATGCTGTCTTGCTGACATTTTTGACAGAGAAGCCCTCAATTATTTCATGCTCAACCAACCATCCATCCGGTTCACTGGCAAGAAATTTAATAAACTTCTGTTTAATTTGGAAGTTCTTAAATTTCCCCATAAGCCATCTGACAACTTTGTTGCATCTCGATTTATCATCCAATCCAAATGGTTTGGGATTTTCAAGCCATGTCTTCAAATATTCCAGTGATGAACTTTCATCACAATGATAAAGCGTTTCGTCCAGCTTCTTTCCAAATCTTTTGATGAGCTGTTCTCCCAGCATCCTTCTGAACTCCATTTTGTCCAAAACATCCTGAGCCCGCGCCCTGAAATCATAGTCTTTATTTTCTTCAGCCTGTCTGAATGCAACCCGGAGTTTCTCGTAAATTGAGTCATCTTTCCAGGAATTCACTAAATTGTCATGCGCTTCCTGTTTAATTTTGATGTCATCGCTTTTTAATCTCTCTATCAACAAGTCGAAATCTGCTTGATCCTGAAAAAGGATCCCTAAAAGGAATAACAAATAGAAGCTAGCTGACATGGGTACATCCTCCAATATGATTTATACAATATATTACGTTTTTTGGCGAAAAACGTTTAGCCATACCCACTAGAATTAAAAGCAGGTTAAGTACCTTTTTGTTTATGAAGCTGCTCTTCGAATAAAGCAAAGATCGATTTACACCAACTCAAATCCAGTTGATGCCAATTCTTTGTCGCTAAGAATTATGTGAAAAAGTATGTTTTATCTTGGTTCATTTTGTCAGCAGTTGTTTGTTTCGGTTACACTAATTCAAATTGGGATGGAGAACCTCTGGAAGAGGAATCGGAGTGGACCAGTGTAGATACTTCAAACGCGAGCCGGGTGATCTCCGCACTTCCAGGGAGCGGGTCAGATTTTCAAGCTGCCGCCCTGACAAATGGAAGATTTATGTGTATTTACAGTTCAAGCGGAGATATATATGCAAAAGTTCTATTTCCAGATTCTAGTTTATCTGAAGAGCTTGTTGTCACAAACAATCCAGGTAACCAAAAAAATATGAGCGTTACACTAAACGACGCTATGAATACATGCGTAGTTTGGGAAGATGAGCAAGCTTCTAAGATATTTATAAGTGTCCTAACTTCTGCTCCTGCGCTCGCCAGCAGTTTTACAACTGCCGGGCTTCAGATCCCTCTTGGTTCGAACCCGGTTAAGAGCCCGCAAATTCGTTATGTACATGAAATTGAAGGATATGTTCTGATTTATAATGAGATAGTCAGCGCAAGCGAAGAACATATTAAGCTTGCAAAAATATATCTTTCCGGCTCTTTTATCCAGAGATTAGATAAATTTACTTTATCATCTTCTTCCTCAAAAAAGCGCAGATTATCCGCATATTCTTCTTCCGGTCCAAATGAGCAGAGTGATATCACTCAAATAGTAGTCGCTTGTTGGGAAGAAAAAGGTGTTGAAGAAAAGTATACTGTTTATGCTCAGGCTATGGATGTTATTGAAGATGGATTTGTTTCCGGATGGCAGCAGAATGGCAACAAAGTTTTTGGTACTAAATCTGATGAAATGTCAAACACGATAGCTGTTATTAACGGCAGTGATTTCGTTGTGATAACCCAGTATAGAAATCCGGGAAATAATTCTGACATCTTGGTAAACAAAACAGATATCACCAACGGCACACCTAGATGGGGGCAAAATGGCGAGGGAATAGAATATGATGTCCTGTCTAGAGACCAAACTAACCCTGATGTATGTCTGACTTATAACGGAGATTTCTTTGTCGTACTGGAAGACAGGATTGATCCACAAAACTTTGATATTCTCGGAGGAATATTATCTAAAAGTAGCGGGGCATTGCTAATGTCTTCACTTATTTGCACGGATAGCTCAAAACAAAGCGCTCCCAAGGTGATAACTACCGTGTGGGGAAAAAGATCAATGATTGTTTGGGAAGATGAAAGAAACAGCGGAACATCCGGTACAGATTTATACGCACAAACGGTTGATTGTCTAACTGGTCAAGAATTATGGTCGAAAGATGGGGTCCCAATATGCACAAAAAGTGGAGCCCAATCTGGACATTTGATCAAGGAAGATATCTCGAGTGCAGGTTATCAGGGAGATGTGGTGGCATTTTTTCTTAATGCCGCGAATGGGAATAGTTTTGAAGCAGCTATGATAACAAATAAGGATGGGCTGACATCCAGACCAAATACTCCGGAGTCGTTCGACAGGAAAATAACTATTGGGAAATCTCTTCCTGAAGCAGCTCTTTTTCTTAGCTGGGTAAATACATCATCGATTGCTACAGATTTTATTATAGAAAGAAGCATGACGTCAGTGCCTTATAATAGCAGTTTCAGCAGGTTTTTAAGTGCTGGTACAAATGACAGCGTTTCTATAAGAGTTAAGGATCTAAGTCTCGGGTCTAATTCATTTATAGTCAGGGCAGAAACTACATATGTATCAACTAAAATACCGGAAGGAGAGGAAATAAGGACTACTTTATCACCGGTCTCTCCTTATAAATACATTACAGTGATTGCTACCCCATTGGATGTAACTGCTATTGAATCGAATAATGCTGTTCAGCTTACTATAAAATGGGAGCAGAAATCCGGTCCCTTGCCATCCGGGAATAGCGAAATTAAAGTAGCAAGAAGCTTTAACGGAGGGGAATATTCTGAGCTCAGTAAGACTGTGAAATTTTCAAGCGGAACAAAGGACCAAAATAATATTTATACCTTCAAATTCACTGATGCCAGTATAAATAATAATACTGTTTATTCTTACGC
Source organism: Planctomycetota bacterium (assembly GCA_016206485.1). Classification (GTDB taxonomy): domain Bacteria; phylum Planctomycetota; class MHYJ01; order JACQRL01; family SBBU01; genus JACQRL01. The sequence goes on from JACQRL010000365.1 coordinate 6,042, forward strand.
TGTGAGAATATATGGAAATGCTACATATACATCTGATTATTGCGCTCCTGTGGCCATCCTGACATCAGATTTTGACCAAGGTTCAGATGGTGGGAATGATGGCGGCAGTGATGCCGGAGAGGATGATGGAGACAACGATGGCGATGGTTCCACTCCAATATTTATACATGATAACACTGCTCCCTTTTCATCACCAGAATCAGAAGCTGGCAATCATAAAAAGCGCAAGAGTTCCGGATTATGTTATATTGCCACAGGCACATTTCAAAACCGCAATTGTTCAGCAATTGAGTCTCTTATTTATTTCCGAAGCATAGTTCTTTCCAATAATGCTATTGGGCTCAGTTCCTTACGAATTTATTCAAAGCTGTCACCTTCGCTTGCAGCCAACATTCCCTGCTTTAGCACAAAAAAACATTATAGTTTAATCTTGGGAATTTTATCTATTGCAATTTTAATCGCTGTTGTCCGGATCAGATCAAAAAAGAAATTATCTTAACCAATTCTTCCCTTAAACCGATAAACTTCTGTCTAATCCATACAATATTGTATTTATAGCAGCCTGAAGATCTCCCAAATTTCTACAGTCTATAACCTTAATATTTAACCTGAATTTTTCATAAATTCGCATAGAAGGGTACTGTGGATCAAGATGGTATTCCTGGCTATTGTCTAAAAACGTTCTTTTTAGTTTTAACTGGGTTGATCATAACAGGGTTTAGTTTTGTTCGGGATAATTCTTCGCAAATGGAATGGAGCAGTCCCAGTCCAGATGAAGGAGACAGGCAAATTTCTCCAGATGATACCGAAACCGGAAAGTACAAACTACTCGAAATGGATGGAAATTTTTACATTGCATTTGAAAGCGCTCAGGATGGGAAGTCATCGATTTGTCTTAAGAAGCTATGGCATAATTCTTCAGTGCAGTCTCTAAATGGAGAGGAAAATTATTTATTTGCAGATAGTGGGATTAATTTTACAGATCCGGACATCGCTTATGATAGCGGAAGTGGGTTTGGGAGATATAAATCTGCTGTGGTTTGCAGTGGAGACAACGGGCTTTTATATTTGAATAGATTTGACACTGATGAATTAACTAGTTACTGGTCTTCATCAGGTTTTGAACTACGTTTCGGTCAAGGTTTTTTTAGTGAACCAAAAATCGTCTATATAGTAACAAAGAATGGTGTGCTCTTTTGCGGGTTACTTTATAAGAGAGATACTGTAACATCATCTGAAATAAAAATAACCACCTTCAAAATCAACGGCCAGACAGGTGTTTTTGAAATATTAACTGATGGGGTAATATGTAATTTTAACACCAGCCAAAAGAGAAATCTTAAAATAGATGTCATTTCACGCAATTGCATTATTGCATGGGAAGATGACCGAAGCGGGATCTGGCAAATATATTCTCAATATTTAACTTTTGATCCAGTTAACAATATATTTTCTGTCAAATGGGCACCAGAGGGGATTAAAGTATTTGGATTTCAAGGAGAGCAATCACTGGCTCAAGTAAAGGCGCACAGCAGCAGTAATCAACTTTCAGTATTTGTAACCGGTGAACACTTCAACGGATCAAATTACGACGTTTTAATTAACAAGATAGACAAACTGGGTGAAGGGCAATTCGGCTCCGGAAACGGAATTGTAGTTGGGGGAGGATTTCAAGATGTTATCAATAAGGATCAGAGAGCTCCTGTTTTCACCTTTGATGCTTTCGGTAACGTTGTTATGGCAGTCCAGCATACACAAGATGCGCAGGCTGGAAACTTGGACATTTGGGCAGGTACTTTATCTAAATTAGATGGGAATCTTCTTCCAGGAACTCTTGTCCCTGTCTGTATAAATCCTGCTCAACAAAGCAATCCTTCAATAGTTTCCGCCAAAGATTCTACAGAATTTGCTGTTGGATGGATAGACAAGAGAAATACCACATCAGGTGATGTGTACGTACAAAAATTTGGAACTGACGGAGCAGTTAAATTTACAGCGAATGGAATTCCTGTGTGTACATCAGCAGGAATTAAAAGTACCATTATTTTATCTGCTGATGGTTCAAGCAATTTTGTTCATGGCGATTTCCTAATCACTTACACTATTGATAAGCTGCTTCGAGCGCGCATTCTCGGCAACGCTGGAGTGGTGTACCGGTCTACAATGCCAGATTTTTCCTCCATGACAATCAATTTTGATATGACTATCCCTAAACTAGAGGGAGTAAAAATAAATTGGGAGGATAATTCTAAAATTGAGAACGAATACGAAATTCTCACAAGTAATATTCCTACTTATAACAAAAGTTACAGCATGCTCTACGCATTAGCCGCAGACGCACAAACAACAGATATCCCGTTATCAGATCTTGGTCAGAATGGAAGGTCGATTGCAATAAGAGCAGTCAAATCTGATGTCATTGCCGGCAAAAGCATCGACTCATACTCACCAGTAGATGATCCCAAGACCATAACATTACAAGATCCTATTGACAACCTTTCAGCAACCTCAAATACTTCAGACTCTGCTGAGTTGCAATTCACGTGGGAAGGAAATAAAAAGCAAAATTCAAGTGAGTTTATCATTGCCAGAAGAAGGGGAAGCAGTGGCGCCTTTGAAGAGCTTCAGAAGACAGTTGCCTTCGGTGATTTCTATAAGTCAGAAAAAATTGATAACCTGCTCACAAGATATTCATACAGGACAACTGATAGCGGTTTAGAAGCAGCTACTGTGTATGAGTACTCGGTCAGGCTTTCTGCGGGAGAAAATGAAACTTCAGATTATGTAGTAGCAGTCTCTGTAAAGACAAAGGATCCCGAAGTACCTCCGCCGAATAACACACCTCTTCCTCCTGTTGAGCTAAAAGTTGTCTATAGCAACGATTGTGAGTCAGCAAGACTGGAGTGGATACCCAATTCGGAAGGTACAGCTCCCGATGGGTACAAAGTAATGCTCGTTGTTGGTTTTGATAACACTCTCGACCTTGGTGAAACTGAGAAAACTTTTATAAAGTTCTCTCCTGATTTACTCAATGATACAGAGGATAATCTTGCTGTTGTAACAGCATTTAATGCCAATGGATATTCTGGCAAGGCCATACTTAAAATTGATCTTTGTTTTTCAAAAGGAGAAGAAATATTTGATGATACACCACCACCGCTACCTCCGTTGTCTGAGGGCGGATCAAAAGGAAAGAACTCTAAGGCTAAGGCCTGTTTTGGTGCTATCGAGCCTTACCATTCAAATAATACTGAACAGCAAGATGAAACAGCCGTATATACCGCTATGGTCATTTGTGTCGCTATATTACTACTGAGCAAACAAATAAACTCCATTTAGCGTATCTTCAGATATGAAAAAAACTTCAGTGCTTGGCTTGCTCTATGCAACTGCTATTACTCTAATTATATTAAATTTCAAGATCTTCTCTTCATCCAAGATTTCAACGAGTAATCAGAACAGATCATTATCAAATGATGAGACAGAAGATTCAATTACAGTTGTAGATGATGCCACATTTAAAAAATACCTCGCATCAAACGGCTCAGGAGGACTAATAAGAGAACACAAAAGTAACATTATAATAACTGAGAAAAGTGAATTAATTAAAGTCTCAGATGACGAATATTCTCTTAACAATGGCGCAGCTGTTTTCCAGGTAAGAAAAGGGGTTCATCACAATGGTTTAAAAGTTAAAACAGATATCGGGACAATCACCACCAAAGGAACAACTTTTGAAGTTCAGAGACTCTTCTTGCCTCCAGACGCTGTTTTTATATCTGTTTTGGAAGGTGAGATTGAATACACTAACGAGAATATTAGTGAAACTGTTAAAGAACATGAAGTCATGCTGGTTTCATCATCCGAGATTTTATTCAAGAAGAACCTGTCAAACCTTGATGCTGATTATGACTCTCAGACTGTTAGCACATTATTGAATTCTACAGATAATAGAAAATCCAGTGAATCATCTGATCCTACAGCAAAATCAACCAACAATATCTATGAGACAAAGAGGGCTGAAAATATGGCAATCTATCTTGAAGCTACCTTGAAAGCTGATAATAAGAAACAGATCTCAAAAACACTACTGAGAGAACTTTTTGATTTTGAATGGGTCAAGGTTGATGATCAGTTCCGCAAAGTTATTGATACTTTATCAAAAGCAGATCTAAGCAACCAGGATGAAGCAAAAATAAAAGAGGTTATGCAAAAAATAGAAGAAGAAGTTGATTGGGAAGCTATCGGCAGCAGAGGGATCATCTACAGACTTGCCTCTTTTAACATACCTAAGGATGCATCATACATATTTTCAATTATGGGTGAACTATCAAAAAAACATGACCTTACAGAAGAACAGAAAAAGCAGCTTATGATTATTGTAACCGATTACCTGGATAAAATCAGCAATGCCCCTGACTTTGAATTGCAGCTGGAGAAAAGGAGATATCAATTTGAGATAGTAATTCAATATATTAATGCCCTGATCAAACTTGGTTACTTGGGCGAGGAAGTGAAATTACAAATTTATCAGTCATGGGACCTTGAAGTGCTAAATTACAGGACTTATGGTCCTGACAGAGAACTCGCACTTGGGAGCTATCTAAAAAAAACTGTTCATATTACAGACAATCAGCTTAAAGGCTTGGAGACTCAAATATCTGATTTCATTCACAAACTCATGAATCGCACTGACAGGATGCAGGAGTATGACACAAAGATCAATTTTATACGTACGCTGCTTTCATCAGGCATCCTGAGTGACGAGCAAAAAGATCTGATAAAAGGGGCTGAATTTTCCCTGCTCTTTTATTAAAAGCCGTTCAAAACGTCTCATACACAGACTTCACAGATAAAAGGCAGAGCGGTCTTTTAATCTGCATAATTTCCCAAGGCTCAATGAAGAAATAACAAAATATAGGAAGCAACCCAACTTTTTTTTCAAGACGAATTATTCTCGATATCATGAGTATGGCGCTTCCGCGACAGATCAATCGATAGTTTGTTAAAAAACTGCTAAAAATCATCAGAGTTGTCCAGAGTGCATTCAGATTTGTGTTTTTCTTTAAAGGAATTAATCGTTGTCGTCGCAAAATTTCGTAACTCTGGAGATACAGATCTCTTAAGAACCTCTGCAAAATCCTTCTCTGCTTTCTCATGTTTCTCTAATTGCAATAAATCATACCCCCTATACATATGAAACTTTCTAGACAGACTTTCATCTTTTATCTTTTGTTCGACTTTATACGTGAGCTTTGCGAGTTTCATAGCCGCTTCTTTTGAACCAAAAACCAGATGTATTCTTACAAACCCTACAATCATTAAAGGATCAATTAACACTATTATATCTTCAATCGTTTGTATGCAGTCATTCATCTTATTAATACTACCCGCAAGAGCATAAAAAACAGAAGACATCAGATAAGCAATTGGATTATTAGGTTCAATATTAATGCATGTTTCAAGGTAAAAAATCGCATCATTAATTAACTCCTTCGTAACGTTGCCTTTTTTCTGCGGTAAACTTAAGATGCTTCTGGAAGAAACAAGAGCTTTCATAAGATGTGCAGACGTTAATGTCGGGTCAAGCTTGATTACTTCATCAAAAAGTTCCTGTGCCTTTTTAACCTTATCATCAGCAACGTTTGATTTGCCAAAAACATTCTCAGTGCAATATATTATTGCCTCTGAACACCTTATATAAGCCGGAAATGAATTTAGACCGGTCAGGTGTGCCACATCTTCTTTCATTGCTGATTCCAGTTGTTGTCGTTCCTTCCTTGTGTTATATCTGCCCGTAGCAATTGTCATAAATCTGCTTAATACTCTCATAAAATATGCTTCGCTCATAGCGTTGCTATTGTTGACAGCTGAAGTAAAGTCATTCAAAGCATCCTCAAAACTCCCACCTCTAAAGTATATTTCACCTCTTTTTAAATAGGCATCTGAAAATGTAGGGTCAATATCCAGAGCCCTACTAAATTCAACAATTGCGCTGTTTATATGAGTTCCGAGCTGTTTTCGATCCTCTTTCCATCGCGTGAGTTTAACCCTGTTGAGCAGAGAATTTCCTATCTCATAGTAACGGGTGGCTTTCTGTCGTGCCGACTGCACACGAAATATTCCCTCCTTTATAGCCTGGTTGATGATCGGGATTATGATTGGAAGGAACACCAGCATCGATAAAAAAGAGACTATGAAAAACGCTCTATATTTTCTAAGTTTTTTGAAAAGGATATATTTAATAGATGGATTTCTCGCAAGAATAGGGTCGCCTTTTTTAAACCTTTCTATTTCATCTTTGAGCTCATGTACCGTCTGATATCTCATAAATTTGTCTTTAAAGAGGCACTTCTGCACGATGACTTCTAAATCTTTGTGTATTTTTTCATTCAGATGTCTGGGAGGCACCACTTCTTTCTCAACAACATTTTTTACAATCTCCAGAGGGGTTTCCCCTTTGAAAGGGGTCTTACCTGTAACGCAGTGATATAAAGTTGCCCCTATAGAGTAAATATCAGAGCGGTTATCAACTGTTATCCCTTCAATTTGCTCAGGCGATATGTAATGCGGAGTTCCAAGTATATCCATTGTATTTGTGAGAAATGAGTTTGTGAATCTTGCTATCCCATAATCAAGTACAAAAACACGTCCATTTTTATCAATCATTACATTGTGAGGTTTGATGTCCCGATGTATCACTCCCAGGCTGTGCCCAAATTCGATCGCATCACAAACCTGCAGCATTACATCAAGGGTTTGCTCAATTGTCAGATTCCCAATAAGGTTATTCAGCGTTGTTCCTTCGATAAATTGCATTGCAATAAAATGCTTTCCCGAGTCTATACCCAGCTCATAGATAGGAACAATATTTGTGTGCTCGAGTTTTGCGATTATTTCGGCCTCTCTGACAAATCTCTCCGTCGCCTGATCAGAAATTGTATCAAGGATCTTAACAGCAACATTTCTTTTGAGCATTATATCATATGCTTTGAATACGACGCCATTACCGCCGCTTCCAATTTTTTCCAATTTAATATATCTGTCAGCAATCGCCCCATTTTCTTTATATTTTCTACCGAGCTCTGGAGCGAGGGATTCTTTTGTAAGAACCTCCTCCTCTTTTAATGCATGGGAAATATTATCCACAATATCCTGACCCGATTTTTGCCCACTGCTACCTAAGTAAGTTCTTGGTAACCCACTGGTTATTTCCTTTTCTGCCTTGTCGATCTGCTCTTTTGTAAGCTCAATAGGAGGCATCTCTGAAGGATTAATCTTTTCTTTCATATACGATTGACGCTATTAGTGTGGCATTTGTATACTACAAAGTCGCAATTGGCCCTTCAACTTTTACCTCCGCAGTAACTGACTGAAGGCGTTCAGGAAAATAACGACAATAAATTGCTTAGCCAATACAGTTCAAGAAATAAATGAAATTAATTCGCTTATAACATCAGAGATTATGGCAACACAGACCCTCGACAGAAATCAGGCCAACCCGGATACAAAAAGTGAACAGCTATCGAAAACCACTCAGTTTAGCTACAAAGATATTCTGTTTTCAACAGGAATATCATTGATCGTCATCCTGATAATCAAATCCTGCTTGAATTGGCTGACAACTGATGCTAAATCTTCGGTAGATCCATTTGATATCTCTATACTTTTTGGTTTATCGTTATGTATAACCCTTATAACAATATCGAAGGTTTTGGATCTTATCGATAAAAAAAGCGATGACAAGCTGCTTATCGCGACTACAGTCGGATTTTCATCTGTTTCACTGCTTTTATCAACAACTCTTGGTACACTGATCCCAAAAACAATTCAGATTTTGCTAATCTGTTTTGCAATTATCCCACTTACTATTTCAGTTGTAGTACTCCTGATCTGGGGATTTTGCTCCATCAAAACCTTTATAACAATGAGAGTTGCTGTGACCTATGGCTTGATAGGATTAACACTGGCTCAATTTGTTGGAAACATCATAGTGGGAAACAGCTTGATACCTAGTTCGACTGACACTGCTAAAGCCTGTTATATAATAGGAAAAGAGGGGACTTTGCTTATACCCTTTGCTATTTCATTACACATGATTCAATTCATCCTACTGTTGGGAAAATTAACAAAAACTTCAAAACTAAGCTATACTGAGATTATACGACTATTATCAGTTTGTTTCGCCGGCCTTACCGGGCTTGTGGTCATCGGGTTTATACAAGCATTGTCAGGACGCTCAATTTTAAATCTAAATCTATTTATGTTTCTTGGCTCAATACTTTGTATTTCAAGTGTGGCTTATCCATATATCAGGACACTTTTCTCCATCAAAAAGTAGGATTTACATCTTTTAGGCAGTTTGATATAATTTCCTTTAACGTTATTATGCCAAACATCGATACGCAAATTGGAGGCAGTGGGGACTACTTCCCCACAACCATGTGGGGAGACATTATTAAGTTAAAAGACAAAAACAGCGCCGACTACAAAGAAAAAATGAATTATCTGATATCTATTTACTGGAAACCTGTTTATAAATGCATAAGAATATACTGGAATAAATCTAATGAAGACGCAAAAGATCTTACACAGGAGTTTTTTTCGCGTTTCATGCAGAAAGATCTTCTCCAATCCGTTCTTCCAGAAAAGGGAAAATTCAGAACATATTTGAGACATTTACTAAAAAATTTTCTATTGGACGAAAAAAAGAAATGGAGCGCGGATAAGAGAGGTGGCGAATCCAAATTTGTAAGTCTTAATAAATTAGAAGAAGAAACTGTCATGAATCCTGAAACGCAAAGCCCTGATGATTTTTTCGACAGAGAATGGGCTAAATGCGTCCTTGAACGCTCAGTCGAAATGCTTAAAAAAAAGCTCAGCGAATCAGGGAAAGAAGTTTATTTCAAAATATTTGAAACCTATGACTTAAATACGTCATCTGATAGCAATCTTTCATATAAGGAACTCGGAGATAACTGCGGTTTAAAGGAGCACGATGTAAAGAATTACCTTTCTTATGCAAGACAGCTGCTCAGAAAAATAATCAAGAAGGAGATTTCAACTTATGTTTCTGATCCTGATTCAGTAGAAGAAGAGCTGCGTACATTACTGTCTCTATAAATTTTATTGAATAAAACCGGACGAGTTTTAGTTGTTATCTGTTTTCCCAGACTTACAAGACTGTCTGCACTGGTCCAGGAAATAGCTTTTCCAGTCTTTCTCCATAGTTGCAAGGTCTATTTGAGTTTCTCTCAGTGATTCATCGAGACACTTTTTCCAGTCGGCTCTGTCTCGCAATTTATTTAAAAACAGTCCTAAGAATTTCCTGTATTCACCTCCTGACTCACCCTTGTTTTCCAGGATAAAGTAGCATATTGACCATCCCTGTGCATACGAAATACCGGCGCTGGAGTAATATTGTTTTCTGGTATAATAAAGGAACTCATTAAAAGGTACAAACTTGTTGCTATTTATTAAATCACATACAACAGGATATCTGAAAAAGTTTTTTGATATCCCGGCAATTTTTTTGCTTTCTTCATCTATTACCGCACCAAAAAAATATTCTCCCAAGCCCTCGTTTATCCAGGGAGGAAATCTATAATCTTTTTTAGATGAGATAAAATCCAAGTCTGCGTAAAGATGGAAGACCTCATGGTAAAGCAGATTAAATGTTGCCTCTTTTACTTCACTCGGAACAGCGACTTGCTTACCTGATCCGACATATCTGCCTCTTTCTCGACATGCAACTACTTGTTTTGTCTGTGAAATATAGAATGCCCCAACTCCTTGCGGTGCTTTTACAAAAATGTCTCGCTGGAATGAGTCATCAAAGAGTCTTATTGTGCCTTTTAATGACTGCTGATTATTAATAATATTCCGGCCATCAGACAACACTTTTTCATATAGTTTCCACATGACTTCAAGGTTCAGTCCAAGCGTTTCAACAAACTTGTTATCTGTAGTATACAAGAATTTAAAATGTGTAGTCTCATGAATATTCCAACCGGGAAGGTGCTCTGGAGATATCTGTACAACGTCTATGCTTCCTTTTGCAGGTTCCTTAACCGGCTTACTCGTTTTGAAAGTACTCAATATACTGCTCATAAGCAGTTCAATACTTGTCATTATTTTATCATTACCATAATGATACGTGGCATCTCTTTTCCACCCTATTGAAAAACAAAATCCCCTTTTGAATTCCACATCAGAGTAAAAGTAAAACTTCTTTGCACTGTTGTTATTTGCGACTTGAAAAACTTTCCCATTTATTCGGATCTCCTGCAAAGACTTTTTCTTTCCAATACACAGCTTTTCCATATAGAAGTCTGATATTGCCTCAACATCTTCCATGCCATCATTCAAGTAGATGCTGATAGTAATATCATTTGAAAATGGGGATATTACAACAAATCTGAGTCCCTGCAGTTCGTCCGGTAAATTCTGGCTATTGGTTACAAACATCCCCGGTTTGACCTGGACTACCGGAATTGCTGTCCATCCAATTGGGAATGCCATCTCAAATCCCTTAAAAGGATCAGTTAACATTACAGTCTGAACAGGCTCATTAATCATTTGAATTATCACCTTTGGAAGCAGGTTAGAATGAATGTTTATGATCTCATGCAACTTACCATTTACAAAGCTCGTATCAGAAAAATCCCGCATGATTTCCTTTAATGTGACTGCTGCTGTGGTTAACTTACCCAGCTCGACAGATTCAACAGCATTCTTATACATCCCTTCTGCTTTTATTTCTCTTGCATCTATCAGACTTACCGCTTCGTTGTTTTGACCGGGAAGTGAGGCTGGATAAATCTTATCCGAACCATCACTCATCGCACAAATGAGACGAGTAAAAAACAAATAACAAACAACAAAAACCATGGCTTTTCTCATCTATGTTACTAAGCGCCATATTTATACTTTCAGCTCGATAACAGCGATTCACTGAGAATGCATTTAAACAAATCATCTGAATTTAATGTTTGTTCGCTTATGTGCGTAGGAGGATCTACTTATGAGCAAAAGCGTTATCTTTTATCTGTCGTCACTGGCTATATCAGCTACGCTGGCATCCGGTGTCACCAATTATGTTAACAGCTCCAAACAAAGCAGAGAAAGCAGCAAGTCAGGATACACAGAAGGTATAACTATGAGTGTTGTTGAAACAGACCTGTTCGAGAGATATGTTGCAAATGGAGATATCGGTGGTCTACTCAATCACTACAAAAATAACATACTCATCGCTGAAGGAAGTGAGCTCATTTACTTAAAAGAAAACATCTATGAGCTCAAAACTGGAGCCGCTATATTCCATATCCCAAAGGAATCAAAAAGCACAATCTCAGTAATTACCCCTCACGGAATTGTGAAAAGCAAGGGAACGATCTTTCAGCTGACCGGAATGACAATGCCATTTCCCGCCATATTTATATCTGTGATAAGCGGTTCGGTTCAGTTCAAAAATGAAATTTTAAACGAAATGGTGGATGAAAATGAGGTAATGCTTACTATAAAAGAGCAGGTAATATTCAAAAAGAAAATTGGAGAGCTTAAAGAGAAGAAAGCTGTAGACACAACAAATGATCACACTGTAGCTCCTGATAGAGAGCAAAACTCACAGATAATTTCCCTACAAGGAGCACTAACAAGTGTAACCCAAGCAATATCAGGAGGTACAGCAAATAAGGAAATGCTCGGTTTAATGGAAAAGATAATGAATTTGGATTGGATAACATTACACGAAGCTAACAAACAGATAGATGCGCTTGTAGACAAGTTTCAAAAGAAAGAAATAACCGGCGAGCAACTTGACCAGGAGATTAAAAGGAAAGGAAATATTGCCCTTCATTTAGAAGGAATTGGGAGGGTTTTAGAACTCGAAGGGCAAGGGCTTGCACGCGAATCCATATTTGTGGCGTTTGCCCTGAAGGAAGCGCTATCCGCGGGAACTTCAACAACACCGTTTGAGACAGCATTTTCTAACCTGAAACAGATTGCATCTACAGATGCAACATTGATAGAGAAAACAATCCGTGAAAACGAATATATCTCAGATTTTCTAAATAACACCCCGGATATAAATGCTAATATTCTAGAGATGTATAATACAGGAGAGCTTAATCAAAGCAATTACGCTCCTCGGAGTTGGATAGACCAGATAAGCAGTACATTGAAAGATGACCTTGGAGCAACTAACGAACAGGTTTCAGGGATAGAAAATAATGTAAATTTATTTGTCGAGAGAGTGGCAAAATCCGGATCACGGACAGAGGCGTACAAAATCGGGTTGGATTTTATCTACTCACTCTCCCACAGGCTGAATCCTGATCAAATAACAAAATTCAAAAA
>JACQRL010000382.1 GCA_016206485.1 Planctomycetota bacterium
CCTTTAAGGCAACCTTAAATTGACTGCCAGCAAATGTAAAGCCGACTCCGAGTTCTAGTAAGAATTTTTTGAGATTGTTCAAAATTTTATCTTCCAATTCTCTTTCCTTAATATCATCGGAAATCTCAAGAAAATCCAGCATATATGTATCAAAACCCTGTGGTTTACATGCCAGAGCATATGTCCGGAATTTATTCCAAACCATACAATTACCTGCAATAAATCCAAGCGTAAAAGATTCCTTTGTGTCCGGGAACCCTTCCATTTCCTGCCAATCAACGCCATCATCTTCCAATATTCCTTGGCTCATATTTCTCACATCTTCATAAGTTAATTCATTTGTGTCAAAGGAGAATGAATATTTGCATTTCGGACAAGAGACTTTTAATTTACCCTTTTCAATTGGAATTCTTAATTTTTGTCCACAATCAGAATTGGGACACTTTAATATGTGAAAATTAACCATTTTTCAATGTCCGCGACACGCTTCTACAAGCCTATGTAGTGCTTTGAGAGTGCCTTACACAGCCTCTACAATCAACGTTCATCTGGCCCAATTCAATTACCCACCACTCAACCACACCTGTTCAACTGCCTATTAAAGTAACCGTATTAAAGTGAATTTGCACACTATCTTTGGCATGTCTTTATAATACTCTCTTTATCAAAAAAGTCAAGTCTAAAATTCAATATAGTCCAGGGTAACCAGCGGCGCAAAGAAACTTGTCCGTAAGACTCCCGCCGCAGTTCTCGACGTTTAGTTGACCCTGTTGTTGTGCAATTCTATTCATGCCGTCTTAATTTGATAGGGGGGAGATTCATGCGGCATGGCGTTGCTGCCAATGACTCTATATCAACTCTATAATCGAATAGTTTTTGTGCTTCTTCAGCTGCGGCAGCATATATTTCGTCAGCATCAGGATTAGTTGGGACAGGGTGTCTTTCCGCAAATTCTTGGCATATAAAATTATGATATCTTGCTGCCCATTCAAATTTTGCTCTTACACCGGGATCCCCTTTATAGTCCTCTAACCCTTTTATAATATTTTTTTGATGCCCTTCTATAAGCTCGAAAAATATCCCCCCATCTGGAAATACGCTGAATGCTTCACCGAGATAGTTTAGAAATATAGTGCCATCGGCGTCTTCCAATAGGTCTTCATGCTGTGGTGCCCAACTTGTTTTACCATAAAAACCCAATTGACGCTGGACAATTTCTATTGCAGATGGCGATAGAGATATGCGAGGAGCACCACCGCCTTTATCTTGATTAAAAGCCTGCTGTAACGCATCACCAAAAACTATATCGTCATCCATGTAGTGTTCTCCGAACGCGATTCCACCCCTAAGAAAAAAACCTTCTATTGAAAGACCAACTTGAAATTCAGAAAAGACATTTAGAATGTCACCAAATTCCGGTTCGCCACAATCGAAGCCAGGTCTATGCAAGGGATAACCGACAACGATATTGTCAGTGAAAACCTTAACAGCAAAAAATGAATCATTTCCCCACCCTTTTGAATGCTCCCGAATACGCTCATAGGCGCTCGACAAGGCATGGCATAATCTACGAAGGAACTGAAGGCCATTTCCTGATTTAATAGCTTCTTTGCTAATATGTGAATAGCCCAAAATATCTGCATAGCAAACAAAAGAAAGAAGCATTTTAGGAGGATCAGAATGTGTATAAGGATTGTTCATTTTATCTTTTTGGTGCTGCACAACAGTAAGAATACCCTGCGGGTATGATGCGTAGCGTAATACCCGCCAAGTTAATTCTTTTATTATGTAGTATCAGATATCCATCACCCTCTCTTCGGACTTTTTTCGCTGTATTTCATCAAATTCAGTGAGCATATCCAAGCACTTTTCAATGGCCTCCATAAAAGCATCTGGTTCAAAAGGAAGTGGAAAGAAGAAATCAGCAGATAGTTTAGCTCTCGCTATTAGAGAGGAATCTTCGATCAAGCCAGATAAAGATATCACAGGTCTTCCATATGTCGTTTTGATTTGAGTGATGAGTTGCAAGGAATTTTCCAGGCGCTCTTGAAGAGGATAGTCAGGACGAAACATAATATTGTTCAGAACTAAAATAAAGATATCAACTGCACTGTTTTCGGCAAGTTCCAGTAGGTCCTCACCATAAAAAGCCGATCTAACCTTTAGATCATATTTATCTTTAATTACTTTTTTGATGAATTCAGAAAATGCATCTGTAAGTAAGGGTTCATCATTGCCTATTAGTACCTCTACTTGTCGTTTCTTAACCTCATCTATGAACTCAAGCCCGCGTTTCGCCAGGGCTGACCTTTTTATTGCCAAACTGCGGTTTCTGGATAGAGTTAATTCATTCTTATTTGGATCGTGCTTATCGCTCATGTATGTACTCTTCTTCTGGTTATTTCAGCCAAACGTTTACTGGCCAAGTTGATCTCCTCATCTACTCGTGACGCCAATTCAGCAAGTAAGTCTCGTCCTTCATCTTCTGCCTTCTCTGCTTTTGTTTTTAGCTTATAGAGATCGGATTCTTCCAGTTGGGCAATATCAATTTCAATGGTGCGCAGTCGTTTTTCAACCTGGGCTATTTTGCGTATAACGCGAACCAATTCTGCTGCTGTTCCCTCTCCTTTGACAGATTCAGGGCTACTTTCCCATTCAGCAAGAATAGCCTGCAATTTGGCTTCGTCACCCTCTTCGTATGCGCGCGGTTGGCATCAGCCATTAGTCTTTGACGTCGGAGACGTTCTTTCTCGTCCACAGCAAGATCTGGATGGATGAGCTTGGCCACTTCACGGTAAAGTTTTTTCAGACTCTCTAAAGGTTTGAATTTTTCCTCTTTTGATTCTTGAGTAATCGCAGTAGCCTCAGCGGATTTCTGGGCTTGGGTGCGAGCTCGCGCTGCTTGTTTCTGAATTATGTTATCTTTGGGCTTTAGTCGTGCCTCTGCCTCGGCGATTTGTGCCTCAATTTCATCAAGTTCAGCAAATCGAACACCCACAGTCCTAAGATAACTTGTTTCAAATGGATGCAACTCAGCCTTAAGCGTTGCCAAATCCAATTCACGCTGAGATAGTTTTGCCTCAAGTTCGACCAACTTGGAAATCTTTCTACTCAACTCCTGTTCTTCAGGTGTTTGACCTATGATTATCTCGGTCCTCATGCCGCAAAACCCCTTGGGTTACATTGAATCTTTATTACTTATGAAATCACCTACTGTGGTTAAAAATTGCACGCGGCTTGCTATGATTTTCAATAAGTATTTTTAAATAGATAAATCAGAACTCTAACTAAAAAAGTTGTTAATCGCCTAACTACTGAGCTAATCTGCGACGTGAAACACCGTCAGATTCAGTGATTGGTTAGGCGACCGTGCATTCATATTTCTTCACTTGCCTTAATTATCTCGTATAATCTCTGTCGTACTTTGGTCGTGTCACCAAGTTGGTATTCGTTAGGAATGGGAATGCTATCTTCTCTTTCTATATTTTGGATTTCGGCTTCTTCCCAATCTAAAAACTTAAGAGCAGTCTTTGCCTCCTCTGCAGTCTCTTTAAGGCGATCAGTTTGAGCAAGAATCATTGTAAGAAGTATGTGTGCAGGATTTCCTTCATTTTTGAGTTTAACGGATGTACGAAGAATTATCTCTGCATCTCGTAATTGCTCGTTGCCTACCAAAAAGTTCACCCAATTATTGATAAATACTACAAAGGTCTCCAGTTTTAGATCATCTGGACATTCAGTAAATGACCTTGAATGGAAGAAGTCATGTTCTAAGACCTTATACCTTCGCATTAAACCATCTAACTTTGAAAATTCCCAAGCTCCAAGAATATCCATTAGCCTATCTTTGAATATCAGCCCTGGGTCAACTTTCCTCCAAGGATCCCCCGAAAATAAATCCTTAAAAAATCCCATTATGCTCTCCCTTTTCTCTTAATGCATGTTGCCTAACGGACGGCGGCTGAGACGCCGTCCGTTGAGCCGGTGCGAAGCACCGGTTCAACATGTATTAGACTACCTATTGGAACTTGCAAACACTGCATGTTTTGCAGTATATCACATTAACCACTTTAAACCTTAATCCATGTAACCTATTTTACTACATAGTGTTACGCTTAAAAACCGGTAAATATGGTTCTAACAAATGCTGCAAAATTTGAAATCTATCACAATACACTATTGAAGACTCGTGTAACGTCATAATGCATCTACAAGACTACGGACACCCATGCCAGCACGGTTCAACACGTGAGTATACATCATGGCCGTACTTACGTCCTTTTGCCCTTTCCCATCTTGCACGTAAATTTGATTTGATGCAAATTGACCTTCCTTACGTTGAACTTTTACAGCATAGAAATCCAGGTAAAATTAAGAGTGATAATTTTAAAGATGGTCATTTGTAGCATTAGGAAATTTTTCAAAAACGACTGCCTCTCCTTCTACTTTCATGGCCCAACCGAATTGTGGCTTTATTTTCCAGTTTATAATAGCATTAGCACCTAAATCTTTGGCTTTAAGCGTTAGGTTCTCTAAGGCATTATCTAACCTTGCTAATATAAAAGGTCCATGTCCATCTGCAGATATTACACCTAAGCTTTGGTATGGAAATTCTGTTGGTGGTTGACCATTATATATTCTTATTCCATGCAAATCGGCATTTTTTGTTCCTCCTACCCTTGAAAATTGATTAGTTGTAGCACAGCCTGCTATAAACAGGATCGCTACAAATAAAAACAATAATTTTTTCAAATTCTATCCTTCTTTCGTATCTGAACTCTACTTCAATTTCTAATGTAAGACTTAAGCAAGTGAGACTGATAGATCTTAATTGCCTTATGTCAATTAGAAAATAGAAACAATCTATTTTCTATTGAATTGAATAATATACCGTACAATTACCTATCACCTCTAAATATCC
>JACQRL010000383.1 GCA_016206485.1 Planctomycetota bacterium
ATTGGACACAGAATTCAGTATACAGGAAACAGGGCGCAGAGTATACGGGTTAAAATAAGGCAACTTCCGGGATAAAAGCGTCACTATTTTGTATATGGCAAGATTATCTCTTTATGCATTTATTGTCTTAGGGGGTTCATTATCGTTGACGCAGGAGCAGGAAGAGAAACCTGAGCTTTTGATAAAGACATCATCCGGGCCAGTACGCTATATAACTTTCAGTAAAAACGGTAAATATTTGGCTTTCAGTAATGGCATGACAAATGTGTATGATTTTTCAAATATGACCCTGAAATTACTGTTAGATGAGAATTCTACCTGCGCAGCTTTTACTAAAGACGGTAATAATGTAGTTTTTGCCATGCAGAATGGTTTTATCGTCGCATATGAATTGGAAACCGGGATAAAAAAAAGGGTGGTGGGTGCGCACAGCAAGGAGATTTCCTCGGTCGTAATGAACAAAAGTGACAAACGAGTTATCTCTGCTTCTATAGACGGAACTATCAAGTTATGGGATTTTAATGGTGGATTTGAAATTTTTACATTTGAAGGTCACACTTCGGGAATTATATCGATGTCGGTTACGCCGGATGAGAAAAATATAATTTCTGCAGGGTATGACGGAGTAATTAAAATCTGGAGTATTGAGGATTTACGAGAAGTTAAATCATTCGAAGCATATGAATTACCACTGATATCAATGTCTCTGACTCAGGATGGCAAACAGATAATTACATCCGGAGCGGGTGAGAGAAATACTATCTGGTTGAAAAGATGGAAGGCTGAGACAGGAAAACTTGCAGATAAAATTGAAATAGATATTTCTACCCGTATTGCCGTAAGCCCGGATGGAGAAAATTTGGCATATTTCGGGAATAAAAAAACAGTAGAAATAAGAGATCCGGGAAGATTTGGCAGAACACTCCGCTCATTTTCTTGGTACAAAGATTCAGGCGCTGACACGTATAAACGTGCAGGTACAGTTTTAACGTTTAGTCCTGATGGAAAATATATTTTGTGTGGAGATCAGGACGGTGATATTCGTATATTTGAATCAGATGGATGGAAAATCAATGCGGTTATTTCTGCAGGAACCTCATGGATTTATTCAATATCGACATATTATTCGAATGAAAAATATATTCTGACCAGCACACGCAAAAATTATATAGTTGTATGGGATCTGATTGAGGGAATAAAATTATTCACTCTCAGTGGCCACAAAAACTTAATCTTGTCAACGGTTATTATCAATGATGGCAACAGTTTGGTTTCCGTGTGCTATGATGGTACGATAAAAATATGGAATTTGCAGGATGGGGAAATAATAAAAACAATTGAGTGTAAAGATGCCAGGTTGATTTCCGGGGTTGCTGTAAGCAGAAGCGGTGAGCGCATGGCGACTTTACATCATGAAGGTATTATTAAAATCTGGAGTCTACCGGATGCGAAGTTATTAAACACTTTTACCTCGCTCTTGGCAATTAGAATTGCTATTACATCTGATGATGAAAATATAATAATTGGAAATCGTCAACCTGATCCCAACAACTCGGCTAAATCAGTTTTAATGTTGGATTTGAAATCAGGTAAGGAAATGGCTGCCATCCCCGGCACTAAAGCAGGCCATGTATATTCTTTGTCTTTGAATGATGATTATTTGATCATTGGTGGGAGTAATGGGATGGTTTACTGTAAAGTGGAGGGATTCGAGTTCAATGTGTTATTTAGTGATGAAGCCAGTGTCAGGAGGTCAGCTATGAGTTCTGACAGACTGTACGCTGCGTCGGGTGGTGCAGATGGAACAATTAAAATCTGGGATTTGGCAGAAGGGAAGCTGCTCCATTTTATCGAAAAAGCTCATAAAGGTGAGGTTCAGGCCTTAAATATCACCGGAAAACATCTGATTTCGGCAGGATGGGATGGAAAAATAAAATTTTGGGATTTAGAAAGCGGCGAGCTTATCGGGGTATTGGTTAATTTCGATTATGGTGACTGGATCTTCCATACACCTGACCAAAGATATGATCACTCGGAGAGGGGGAATACTTATGCCAGATGGACGGTGAAAAAGGAAGGGGTAATAACAGGCCAATACAGTTTAGAGAAGTTTGAAGAAAACTTTAAAGTTCAGGATCTTGTCAGGAAGGTGTTCAATGACTGAATCCAAATCGAATCAGATTTTCTGAGAATTCGGGAATAAGTAATCAGCAGTCAGAATTCGGGAGTTAAGCGTATTTCTTGTGAGTTGATAACACTGCGCCTACTTACGAAAAAAGTTGAACTACGTTGAGTAAACCTTGCAAATTATGAGGGGGGGGTGTTACGTTATTTGTGGAGGTGATTATGCGAAAAGTCTATTATTTTTTGGTTTGTTTTGTGCTTTTGTTGTTTCAAAGTAGTTCTGTAACAAGTAAAGTGAATGTGAATTTTGTACAGGCAGCTATATCACCTGATATAGTTTTAAGTAACACTATTAGCCGCTTTATTAAGACAGATGAAAATCTTCTCATATCTGACTTGCATACAGCAGATTTAAATAATGATGGAATTATCGATGTTGTAGGTATCCAGGCTGATGGGAGTAGCATTAAATATGTGTTTGGCAGTAACTCGGAGCTGGCTCACTATGAGCTTAATGATTCGTTTGTACCATTTATGACTTCTATAAATGTAATGGATATAAACAATGATGGATACAAAGATGTTTTGGCAATATCTGGTGCTGATAAAACCATACACGTTTTTGATAATCAGAATGGATTGTTTAGTGAAACAGCCAATTTGATTATAAACTGTAATTGTAATGGGAATCCGATGCAGGCAGCTGGTTTGGACCTGGATGATAATGGAAGTCCTGAATATTTAATGGTTTTAGTGAATGATGGAGTTCAGGGAGAAGTCCAATTTTATTCTATTCCTCAGCTGAATTTGTTGATTTCGATCTCGTTTGCAGGAAGTCCAATAGCCATTTATGATGCTCCATTTAATATGATCCCTTTTGGTATTCCCGTCTGTTTTGTTTTACTGGAAGATGGCAGGATATTATTCTTAAACCCACTATTTGGCCTGAATTTTGTGGATATAAGCGATGTTGCTCTGCCAGGTGTTGGAATTCCTTCTAATGGTGTTATTCACATTGATTTCCTGGATTTTAACAACGATGGATTCACAGATTTTTTTACAAGGAATTATTCATCAAGTGTTAGTACTGGCGGATCTATAGTCATTGAAGATAAAATAAGAGTTTTCATTAACCAGTTAGGAAGTGGGGGTGTTTTTCAGCAGATTCAGGAATTTATCTTACCTGCTAACACTCACTGGATAGTCCCATCTGATTATAATCTTGACGGTAATATGGATATTGTTGTAAGTCAGTGTGACAATGCCACTTTTAATTATTCATATGCTGCTTTTCAGAATTTAGGGATTTCCTCTCTTCCGAATATATTTTCCTCTTTTACCAATATATTGCAGTCTGTTGCCTTAAATGCAATAGCAGCTGCTAGTAATATACGTTCGACATTATCGCAGATATTTAATTTATGGGTTGGGGTACAGATACAAAATGAGATGGATTTACCTAATAATTTGAAGGCAAAATTCCTGCAAGCAACTGATCCGAGTCCGATGAATTCGGGCCAGCTTGTACAAGCAGCGCAGCAATTAATAGCTAATGGTGCAGTTCAGCAGGGAAATAACATGTTGGCGGCAGTAGCTAAGTTTAGATCATTGGTTCAACAAAACTGCGTTACACTTGCTGACTTTCCAGGTGGGCAAAATGGCCAAACCAGAGGTAGGATGTTCCAGAAGAAAACGATTGTACTGCCTAAGAGTTTATATAATGGAAATAACCCAAATAATTTCAATCCCAATAATATACGTGGTGAGCAGGTCACTCCAATAGTGCATGAATCATTTCATGCCATGCAATTTATTTTCAATCATAATTTTCTATCAACAAAGATGATCCCAATTTTATATTGGCTGGATCAATTTGGTTCTTGGGCGAATATCCCTCCATATGATCCAACTGGTTCTATTAATTTCGACAGCATGAAAGTACAAAAGTGGCTTGAAAAGGAATATGAAATGAGACTTGATGGGGCATGGTCTTATGTAGCGCTAATAAAATTATATGAGTATTGTCTTATTATTAGCTCAGCTCAGTACAATATTTTGCTGAACAAAGTAAAGATGAAATATGGAATAAGTCCGCCGGATAATATTATTGTAGGTGGGCCTCTTTCTACTCCGCAGTGCCCGATTGTTGTAGGTACGATGATAATTGGATCGGCCGAGTGGTCTACAGTTTTCACATATTGTGGATTTACAAGTCCTGTAGATTGCAAGTGGTAATCTATGTGTTAGAGTTTATGTTTGGGTGGAAGTTTGCTGTGTGAAGAAATTTAGAAGCACATAATATATAATGAGGTTGTTGCTGTGAATTAAGTATATGAAACAAATTATTTTTGTTTTAGTATTATGCTCCATCCTAATTATATTTTATCTTATGTATTTTCAGTACGCAGATTGTGACAATATGGTTGATGAATCTCGTATTAAGAATGATATTGTAAGATTGCTAGTAAAGTCCAACGATCAAAATCTCAACGATCTTGGGAAGTACTTGTCATTACAATACGATCGTTTAGCTAAATCTATTTTGGATGAAAGTTTACAACAATATGGAAAAGATGAAAATAATAAAGAGTTCATGCAAAGAGTTCAAGAAGTTTTGTTTTCAATATCTCTGCAAAATAATATGAAA
>JACQRL010000374.1 GCA_016206485.1 Planctomycetota bacterium
TTCCATGATCCTTATGAATGCACAATTCATAATCATTAAAGTCGAATGCATAAAGGAAAAAACTAAGAAGAAAAACTATAATCAGCATCAGATAAAAAAGTTTTCTATTCATTCTTATCTTCAATTTGCGAGGAATTAATCTTTTGTCTGCCTATATAAAGCCCATAAGGATTCGATCCCGTTACTGCGCCCCTTCTGATCTCTAATAAATAGTTTAGATTCTCATTGCCGATAATTTTACCTTTTGAATAAATGCTTTTTGTCCCGGTTACCTTCAGCTCATAAATTCCCTGCAGATTATCAAATCTTTCCAGCTTCACATTCTTCATGCTTGCTGAAAAATGACTGCTCAAATGTGAATGTTTAATTTCTGATGACAGTTTTTTATAGATACTTTTCATCTTCGGATAAAAATCTGGAGAGATCTTTGATAATATAAATGTAATATTGTCCTCTAACGTCTCAGGATTAAAGTTTTCTATGGTATTGAGATAAAGCAGTCCAAATGAAATAATCTGCTCAGCTGCAACTGCATCCGGTAAAAGAATCTGCTCAGTCTTTGCCCCCGGAACAACAACAACTTTTTGCTTGTACATATTTCGGATTGAAATTCCCAAAGTGAGACATATATCCAGGATAACAAGTACCAATACTATCTTAATAAGTCGCGACATCATAAATATCTCCAGAATGAGAATAACGAGTCATTAACATAAAGGTTATACACCTCTGATCGTGAAATCAGATACGATATTTTCACAATCATCAGAATAACCAGCGTTAGTCCAACAATACACATTAGAACAAAATCCCTCAAATCTCTCTTCATTTTACCGGTAAAGGTGTTCATTATTTGAATAGCCTCTGCCCATTATACCAGAACTTAACAGAATCGAATTCCGATTCACTAACCGAGCTAATACCTGAAAGGAAAATTTGAGTCCTGAAAGACGATCTAAGTTGAAAAATATATGACGGACGGATAAAAGCCGGCCATAAATTGAAAAATCCTGCGCGATAAACAATAAAAAAAAGGTAGCCGCGGGGCCTGCCTTCTTTAAGTTTTCTAAGCGCAATGAAATTCACGATACCTGAAGCGACTGCCGCTATTCCTGAACAAAAAAAATAAATCAACCCGCTGACAAGAAGAACAACGATCAAGTCATCTATTTCTAAACCGCATATTGATATTGGCTTGTCAATGCATCTGTAACAAGGTTTTTCGTGCATTGAAGACGATTTGTTCCCTAGTTCTATAATTCTGAACTAACAGATTGTTGGTAAAAATCCTGCTTTACGATTTAGGCGGCTGTACAGGTATTAGAACACCCATAAAGTCGCCGGATAGTACCAGTTCGCCATTTCTGATGATATAGTTTCTGCTTTTAGCGGCATTTCCCAAAACCTTTTTAGACTTGGCAAAATAAATAAGTTCATCTCCCGGCACAACAAGCTTTCTGAACTTCATCTGATCAAGCGCAGCAAGGGCTAGAAACTTTTCTTTTCGCTTTCCATGCTTGTAGTAATAAAGAAACTGGGTCAGCTGACATAATCCTTCAGCCATCATAACACCGGGAAACAAAGGATTACCGGGAATATGACCACTTATCCAGAATTCATCATCTATAATCTTTCTATAACCTATCACATAATCCTTATCTGTATTGACTTCTATGATGTAATCTATTTGCTCAAACTCATATCGTTGTTCTAAAAGCTGATATACCTGTTTTTTATTAAACTGAACTTTTGTCTTGTCAATCTTGTTTAAATCAACTCCTTCAATAATCATATTTATTTATCATCTTCAACATCTGGCTATGGATTAAACCATTTGTAGCGACGATTTCACCAGAGTCAACACTACATTTACCTCCCTTAAAGTCACTAACTTTACCCATTGCCTCCTGAACAATCAAGATTCCTCCTGCAACGTCCCACGACTTCAGATCAATCTCCCAAAACCCGTCAAAAACGCCGCTAGCTACATAACACAAATCAAGAGCAGCTGACCCGACTCTTCTTACAGCAAGTGAATTCATGATAAAATCATTGAAATAAACAAGATTTCTTATTCTCCCCTTGTCATGATATGGAAAACCTGTCACAAGAAATGAATGTTTCAACTTTCTTTCGCCCGTAACAGAAATTTTCTTCCCGTTCAAGAACGCACCTTTTCCTTTAATTGCCCAGAAAGTTTCATCCAGCACAGGAGAGTGCACATAACCAAAAATCGGCTCACTTCTATACAAAAGCCCGAAAGAAACACAGAAAAAAGGCAGCCCTCTAAGGTAATTTATTGTTCCATCCAACGGGTCTACATGCCACGTGTAATCGGAATCTATCTGCACTGTCTTTGTTTCTTCCGAAATAATATTGTGACCCGGAAATTCCCGGCTGATAGCATCTAAAATAATCTCCTCACACTTAAAGTCGATTTCCGTTACTAGATTCGGAGATATATCTTTGACATAGCTTTTAATTTTCCTGCGAAAATATTTCTTTAAAATGCTGCCTGTTTTTCCTGCAAGTCGATTGCATAATTTTAGCGCTTTTTTGCTAAGACTGATAGTCGTCGAGTCCACCAAACCTCCTTTTTTTCTTTGAGAATTCCTTTATTGCACTCAAAAGATGAAAAGTTCGAAAATCAGGCCACAAGACATTAGTAAAATACAATTCAGCATATGATATGTGCCAAAGGAGGAAATTGCTTATTCTTATTTCGCCTCCTGTTCTAATCAAAAGTTCAGGATCAGTTATGGACGGATCATACAGATATTTTTGAAACTCTTCTTCAGTGACATCAGAATCAATCCTTTTTTTGTTTTTTATCAGCTTGTTCACCGCATCTAGAATTTCCTTTTTACCTCCATAATTAAGGGCAAGACACAATGTCATCCTCGAGCAGTTACTGCTGATTTCCATTGTTTTATTCAGTTCTCTTTTGACAAAATCTGGCAGATATTCAAGATCGCCGATAGCGGTTAATCTGATTCTATTTCTTAAAAGCTTGCCTCGTTTATCTATAAGATACTTGTGGAGCATATGCATAAGCGCTGAGACTTCATCTGCAGGGCGCCTCCAGTTTTCAGAAGAAAAAGCATACAACGTAAGTCTTTCTACCCCAATTTTCGCACAGCTTTCGGCTATTTCATCCACTGTTTTAACGCCGGCTTTATGTCCTTGTATTCTCGCCTTGTTCCTGCTCAAAGCCCATCTTCCATTACCATCCATTATAATTGCGATATGCTTCGGGATATTTACACCCTTAAGAATTTTGACAAGTTTTTCTTTTGTTAATGAAGTATTGTAGCCCATCTCTCCTTACCGACAGAAATGAATTTGACTGGGACTGATAATTGATCCTCTAAAAATCTTATATACTCTTTCGTTTGTTTCGGAAGCTCAGAAAATGTCCTGCAATTAGAAATATCTTCCTTCCAGCCTTTGAGCGATGTGAGTATAGGTTTGCACTGAGAAAGAATCCCCGTATCCGCAGGAAAAGTTTTTAAAGTTGTGCCTTTATATTTATATCCTGTACACACAAGAATCTTGTCCAGCTGTCCAAGAACATCGAATTTTGTGATGGCAACCATGCTTACATCATTTATCATGATAGCAAACTTGGAACTAATCAGATCAAACCAGCCTACCCGGCGCTTCCTCCCTGTTGTTGAACCAAACTCGTTTCCCTTCTGCTGTATGAAATCCGCGACCGGACCAAAAATTTCTGATGGGAATGGACCTTCACCGACTCTCGTAGTATATGACTTACCGACGCCAATTACCGATTTAATTTTTGTGGGAGGCAGCCCCGTTCCTGCTGAAACACCGCTTACATCCGAGCATGACGAAGTTACATACGGATATGTTCCAAACTCGATGCTCAAAAGAGTACCGTTAGCTCCTTCAATCAAAAGATTCTTATTCCATACCTTGTTAATAAGTTCAACCGTGTCTACAACAAATGGCTTTAATTCTTTTCTATACTCAGCTGACTTCTGAACCATCTTTGAAAGCGTTGAGGAGCCATTTCCTAAATATCTTTTATTTCTCCTGGATAAAACCTGAAGTTTTGAATTAAGAACGTCCGCATTGAACAAATCTACAACCCTGATCCCAATCCTTGAAATCTTATCGTTATAGCATGGGCCAACACCTCTCAAAGTCGTCCCAATTTTCTGGTTGTTTGACTCATTAAACCTGTCGAGTTCTTTATGATGCGGGAAAATTACATGGGCCCTGTCGCTGATAAAAAGCCTTCCTTCAATTTTTATATTTAATTCTTTCAATAATTTAATTTCCTCGTGAAAAACATCCGGATCTATAACCACTCCATTAGCAATAATACATTTTGTTCGTTGATCTAAGATTCCTGCAGGAAGGTGGTGAAAAACAACTTTTTTATTTTTATAGTACACTGTATGCCCGGCATTTGGTCCGCCCTGATATCTCACCACATACCTGGAGAATTTGGCGAGATAATCTACAAATTTACCTTTACCTTCATCACCCCACTGTAAACCGATCACACAGAGCGGGAATTTTAGATTTAGTCTGCGATCTTTCATTGGCGGTTTTTAATATAATTTGAGACGAATTCATCAAAAATAAACCCTGTCTCCTGCGGTCCGGGCGCAGCTTCAGGGTGAAACTGTACAGAATAGAAAGGAAGATACTTGTGAACCAAACCCTCGATACTGCCATCATAAAGATTTTTAAATTTTATCTTGAAACCGCTTGCAACCGCGCTCTTTTCATCTACACAAAATCCATGATTCTGAGATGTTATATAAACCTTACTCGAATCAAGATCCTGAACAGGATGGTTGCCTCCATGATGTCCAAACCTCAGTTTAGTTATTTTGGCTCCCAAGGCATTTCCAATTATCTGATGTCCAAGACATATCCCAAGCAGAGGTTTCTTTTGTTCTGCCAGCTTTTTGACGAGAGCCTTCGTATCCTCAACCGGGACAGGATCTCCAGGACCATTTGAAATACAGAACGCATCGTACTTACTTACATCTAAAGTTTTCAGCTCTTTAAGCGAAATGACATCTACTGAAATACCTCTTTTTTCAAACGACCTCTTGATATTTTCCTTAAATCCGCAATCAACAAGACATACTTTTGTATTACCATTAGAAACCTTTGAGGATCTGAATCCGCTCACCTTTGAAGCAAGTTCATTTCCAACCATGCCCGGAATCTTTTTAACCTGATCAACCAGTTTTTCAACACTATCCTGATTAGTGGTAAGTATCCCGTTCATTGATCCTCTTGTTCGAAGTTTTTTTGTTATAACCCTTGTATCCATATTGCAGGCGGCAACTATCTTGTTATCAGCCAGGAAATCTTTAAGTGAGCGTTTTGCCCTGTAACTTGAATAAACATCGCTGAACCTGAGCGCAATAAAGCCCTCTAAATATGGCTTATCAGACTCGAAATCTTCCAAGTTTACGCCGTAATTCCCGATATGAGAGGTTGTCATAACGACAATCTGTCCCGAGTAAGACGGATCTGTTAAAATCTCCTGATATCCGCAAAATGAGGTGTTAAATACAACTTCTCCCTTGCATGATGATTCATATCCAAACGAGATTCCTTTATAGACAGAACCATCTTCAAGGGCAAGATAGGCTTTTTTGGTCATAAAATTTTAACCCGTAACATCTTAATTATTCAGGCCCTGCTATTACAGTAATAAGTTCATCAGGTCTCAAATATTCCCCGGACAACCTGCGCGCCGTTTCCAAGTCTAACTCAGACACAGATCTTGCAATTTCTCTGTAGAAATCAAACTGCTTATTAAATCTCACGACATTCAACAAATAATACGCATATCCTTCTATAGTTTCCCACTGAGAAAACAGGCTTCTTAAAACGTATTCTTTTGAACCTTCAAGCTCCTGCAAAGTCGGACCATTCGCAGCAAAATCTGCAACAATATCCTTTGCCATTTGTAACGCCTTGTCTCTGTTTTTATTTTCGGTTCCGATGTAAATAGCTACTGTACCCGGAAACTTATCCGCATCTCTTGTCAAAACCCCCCAAACCTCATATGCCAAACCATTTTTTTCCCTGATCTGACTTGATAATCTGTCATAAAAGAGCGGCCCTCTGCCAAGAATCGTCTCTAAAACACGAAGTTTGTAAAAATCAGGGTTCTCACGTGTCGTCCCAACATGTCCAAATATAATGTTAGATTGAAAGGTTTGTTTTTTAATCATCACTAATTGTTTTGGAGGAACAGGAACAAAACTATATGAATTTGGGTGGAACTCTCCTTCGACCTTCCAATCCATGAAATATTTTCTTATACAGCCGAGAACTTCCGCCTGATTAAAATCACCGGCTATAACAATTGTTGTGTTTTCAGGGCGGTAAAATCTTAGATAAAAACCAATGACTTCATCACGACTAATCGAAGCAACACTGCTCTCATAACCGATATCCGGACTTGTAAGTGGCGTACCATAATAAACATTTTCACGGAAAACATTCATAAGCTCATGCCGGGGATCATCTTTTCTGGATCTGATTTCAGTTATCGTGTCATTTTTTATTTTCTGGAGCCTTTCCTCCGGAAACGAGGAGTAGACCAACACATCTCTGCAGATTTCCAACATATCAACAACATATCTCGAAAGAGTTTTGATCGCAATTCCATTAGTGTGAGTTTGTATGACTGATCCTTTGCTTTCAACAAAATCGGCTATTTTATTGTAATCCCATTCCTTTGTAGGAGTCTTAATACCCTCATCAAACATTGATCCGGTAATATGAGCCAGACCCGATCTGTCTTTGGGATCATCTGCAGATGTGACCTCAGCGAATGTCCTTATATATGTAATCGGGAAGATCGAAATTGGTTTCAGAATAAGTGTAAGCCCATTCTCCAGGCGAATTTTGAGAGCTTCTCCTATATCAAAATTAATAAGCCGTTCGCTTATATCTTTAACTGCCACTTTTCACCTCTGGAATTCCGATCAGGACATTAGCCCTGACTGATTTTAGATATTCATTTGCAACTTTCTTTACATCATCAAGGGTGACCTCTTCAATCAGCTTCAAATAATTGCTGTATGTTTCCAGCTGTCCTATCGTCGCCATATGTGTAACAGCAAGGACAAGATTAGTCAGCGGCTCGTTGCTATAAACAAATCTGGACTGCGCCAGATTTTTTGCCTTTCTCAAACCATCTTCGGTGACCCGGGTAGCAAATGTCTCTATCGTATCTATAATTTCAATGGAAAGTTTCTGGGGATCAATACCTGTATTAGGTTCAAAAAAGATCATTAAAGCGCTTCCATGGTAGGGTTCAGATGAGTTTCTCGATGAAATTCCCCCCATTCTTATAAGTTTTTTCTCCTCTACAAACTCCTTATTCAAAACAGAGCTTCTCGAACCGGTAAGAAGCAGCTCAATCACTTCACAAACAACGTCAACCTTGCTCCCAATCGTATCTGTACGATACGCTATGACAGCCCTTGGAACATCTGCATTTATTGAGACAGTTTCAGTTTTTAATTTACCCTGCTCAGGTTCGAAAACGCTCCCTGCAAGCTCGACATCTTTTCCACTAATCTGTCCGAAAAGCGCATTTATCAGATTGAGTGTCTCTTTTTTATCTACATCTCCAATAACAGTAAGAAACGCATTTCTTGGATTATAATATTTTTGATAATATTCAAAAACCCTTGGGATTTGCAGCTGTTCAAGCTCCTCACGATAGCCGATAACAGGATATTTGAACGGACTTTTCTCAAACATTACTTTGTAAATATTATCTGAAAGTTTTCCCCAGGGCGTGTCGTACATGCGGTTCATTTCTTCAAGTACAACCTTGATTTCTCTCCTGAATTCATTCTCTATAAATGTAAGATTGACCATTCTTTCCGCTTCAGCTTCCAGAACAGTCTTTAATTTATCTGAATTCACCTTGAAATAGTAGACAGTTACATCATTACTCGTGTAGGCATTTGCCATGCCGCCGCCTTCAAAGGCTATCTTGTCTATATCTCCGACTTTGAGTTTTTTTGTGGTCTTGAACATCATATGTTCAAGAAAATGTGATGCCCCTCTTATACCATCCTCTTCATTATAACTCCCGACTCTGTAGCCGATTGCGACCCCTATATTCGGTACCTCATGCTGCTCCTTAACAAAACAGGTCAGACCGTTTGGCAAAACTGCTTTTTTGATATCTTTAAATATCGGGAGATCTAACCCTTGTAGTAATTGTGCATCATTAACCATTATGAACCGATTAATATTATGACATTAGATTGAAATGTGAAGTATTTAAACGTTTAAGTAACCCTTCGACATCATGAGTCCGTCGAGTGGCTCAGGTTTGGCTCTGAGCAGCGCTTTTTTTCCGCCCTAACCGGAGGAGCTTGGCACAGTCGAAAAGTCAACGTAACCTCTCAATAGCTGAATCTCTTTTTCCGTTAAATATCTGTAGCTGCCTGTTTTAAGATCGCCGAGTCTCAGCGGTCCTATTGAAAGTCTCTTAAGGTGAATTACCCTGTTTCCGACTTTTTTTATTATTCTTTTCAGCTCATTCTTTTTTCCTTCAGTTATGGTCATTCTCAAAATAGTTTTTTCTCTCATCCGCTTCAAAAGATTTACTTCCTTAGGAACAATTTTGCCTTCGGAAATCCAGATCCCATTTTTAAGCGCGTTGATTGCTCCGTCATCAACTCTGCCAGAGCAAACAATATAATAAGTCTTCGGAACGGCATATCTAGGGTGCATAATCGTATTTGCAAGGTCTCCATCATTTGTAAAAAGCATAAGCCCTTCCGCATCCATATCCAGTCTTCCAACAGGGAAAACCCTGGAACTTTCCGGAGGAATAAGCTGATAAACGCTTTTTCTGCCAAGATTATCTTTGAAGGTGCTCACATAACCTCTAGGTTTGTTCAAAATAATATAAAACTTTTTCTCAATCCTGCATCTTAACCCTTTATATTTAACCTCATCTTTAGAGGGGTCGACCGTGATTTCAGGTGAAGTAACAATCCTGTTATTAACTTCAACAAGACCTTTACGAATAAACTCTTCCGCATGGTGACGCGATACAATCCCGCATTCAGCAAGAAATTTCTGCAGCTTCATAATTTAATCACAATACATAATATCTGGGTCATGACACTCTGTTATAATCCAAAGTGGTATTACTCTTCTCCGGAGATCTCTGAATATTTATCCTCCCTGGCAAATTCAAAGAATTTCAGGACATCGCTTAGACTTGCAAAATCAAAAGTCCTTCCGCCAAATTCAATTGTATAGCCGGGAATGACAACAACCTCTTTCCACTTCACAATCAGGATAGATTCAAATCTTGCCAGAGATTTATAACCTTCATCATTTCTATATGTATCTAAGGCTTTATATCCTTCTTTTTCAACATGAATACGATAATTTCCATCTTCCAGGTCTGAAAACCACACAATACCATCCTTATTAGATTTTTTAACCTCAACAATCCCCCTTTTATCCAGAGGCAGAGTGCGCTCCAGCGTAACCGCTGCATCCGGGAGGGCTTCTAACTGATCAGCTCTGTGCCCAACTCTCTCTTTGACATAAACTGTAATGGCATTGGGAATACCAAGAAGTTGACTTGCCATGAATGAAAACCCTAATCCGCAAAAAACCAGAAACAAAACCTGCCGTTTATATATCATTGATTAACCTGATTTCTGACTTCTGTATCCTGTATTCCATCTTCAATATTCTGATGGGTTATTATTTCGATTCCCGCATTGCCCTTTCAATGTCCTCAATAAGATCATCCGCATCTTCGATCCCTACAGAAAATCTAAGCAATGATTCTGTAATGCCGCGTCTTCGCAGTTCATCTCTTGGAACAGACACATGGCTCATGGTAAATGGATGGCTTATGAGCGATTCAACACCTCCCAAACTCTCAGCAAGATAAATAAGTTTGACCTTCTGAACAAATCTCTGGTTGCGCTCAAAGCCTCCTTTGAGAGCAAATGTTATCATCCCTCCAAATCTTCTCATCTGCTTTTTTGCCAGCTCATGCTGGGGATGATTTGCAAGGCCGGGATATCGGACACTCTCCACCTCAGGATGAGTGCTGAAAAACTTAGCTATTTTTTCCGCATTGTCGCAGTGTCTTTCCATCCGTACGTGCAGCGTCTTAATTCCTCTAAGTACGAGAAAACAGTCCATCGGACCGGGGACAGCGCCGGCCGCATTCTGAATAAATTTCAGTTTCTCGAAAAGCTGTTCATTATTTGTCATCAATGAACCGCCGATCACGTCTGAATGTCCTCCCAGATATTTTGTGGTGCTGTGAAGGACAAGATCTGCTCCAAATTTCAATGGCTGCTGAAGATATGGACTCGCAAACGTATTATCAGCTACAACTGTCAGACCTTTTGAATGCGCTATCTCGGAAAGAGTCTTAAGATCATAAACAGACAGAGCTGGATTTGTTGGAGTCTCTATCAAAAACAATTTGCTGTTGTTTTTAATTTCCTTTTGGAGCTGTTCAGGCTTAGCTCCATCGATAAAAGTGACTTCAAGATTAAACTGATTGAATACCTTAGTCAACGCCCGATATGTGCCTCCGTAAACATCATCACAGCATATGACGTGATCGCCAGAATGCAGAGAAAGCAGTGTAGTTGACAGGGCCGCAAGACCGGAAGCAAATGCCAAACCATATTTTGCGTCTTCTAGGGCAGCCAAACTATTTTCAAGTACCTCCCTTGTCGGGTTCTGTGTCCTTGAATATTCGTAATGCTTGATCGGTTTGCCCGGCGCCTGTTGAACATAAGTACTCGTCATATAAACAGGAAACATAACTGCTCCGGTGGCAGGACATGGCGGCTGTCCGGCATGAATAGCTTTGGTGCCGAATCTCATAACATTACCTCCTATAAAATAAAGAAAACAGGATACAGAAGTCAGGGGGCAGGAAAAGCATTTTACACGGAATCAAATTGGATCTCTTTGTCGCTTATCGCTTTAAGAAGATCATATTTGGTAATTATTGTGAACATCCCGCCAGTTTTTACCAACACTGCAGGGGACTTCGATGGAACATAATTTAAAACTTCATGGAGAGAAGCATTTTCTGACAGTACCGGCAACGGGGGTTGCATCAGAGATTTCACCTCAGTATTTTGAAGATCTCTTCCTTTAAGCGCCTCCGTGATCAGCTGATCCTCAGAAATTGTCCCGACGACATTGTCACCCTCAACAACCGGCAGCTGGGAAAACTCATACTCTCTCATAATTGAGAGGGCCTTCGAGCACTTTTCGATCTGCGGTATTGTCACGATAGCATGTTTAAGTTTCGAAGAAAAGATTTCAGAGATTGTTTTCGAAGCAGGTGAATCAACAAACTGGTTTACTCTCATCCACTCATCGTTGAACACCTTACCAAGGTATCTCATACCGGAATCCGGCAGAATTATCGTTACAACATCATTTTCAGTGAAATTTCGGCATATCTTAAGAGCTCCCGCTACAACGCTTCCTGATGAACCGCCGGCGAAGAAACCTTCTTCACGCGCGAGCCGTCTTGCCATCAGAAAACTTTCCTTATCTGAAACCTGGACAACATCATCAATACAATCCCAGTTTATTACCTTAGGGAAAAAGTCTTCTCCTATTCCTTCAGTTATATATGTAGATGCTTCTGTAACCCTACCGGTATGAAAAAAATCATAATAGAGAGACCCTATGGGATCGACTCCGATTATCTTCACATTTTTGTTTTTTTCTTTCAGGTACTTTCCGACTCCGGTTATAGTGCCGCCAGTCCCCATACCGCAAATAAAATGAGTTATCTTCCCCTCAGTATCGTTCCATAATTCAGGACCCAGCGTGTTATAATGAGCCTTCCAGTTCGAAGGATTATCATACTGATTTGTCAGAAATGAATTGGGTATTTCGCGGTTGATTTTCTTTGCAACTTGCACGTAATGCCTGGGATCTTCAGGAGCTACTGCTGTCGGACATACAATCACTTCAGAACCAAACGCTTTGAGCATATCTATTTTCTCTTTTGATTGCTTATCGTTCATAGTAAAAATACATTTATACCCCTTAACTTTGGCTGCAATGGCAACACCAATACCTGTGTTTCCGGAAGTACACTCGATAAGCGTTCCTCCAGACTTTATTTTTCCATCCTTTTCAGCATCCAGAACCATCTGCAAACCGATCCGATCCTTAATGCTGCCGCCCGGGTTCAGATATTCGAGTTTAGCGTATACCTGTGGCTTGCTGCCTTCAAATATTTTTTTAAATCTGACCAGAGGAGTATTCCCAATCGATTCCTGCAACGATTCAAATCTCATATGAGATACGAGTATATCACAAGTCCACTCTCAGTAAAGAAGTGTCATTCTATGTGCAAGTCCAACCACCTGACTGTTTAGAATTGACCCCGCCTCCTGACTTCTGTATACTGTTTTCTGCATGGTCAAATTAAGCGAACAACCTGTTGCGAAAACAATCGATGTAAAGGGGCAGATGTGTCCATACCCGATAATTAATACAAAAACCGAGCTCCCTAATCTCAAAGAGGGAGAAATACTTCTTGTTATAACTGACAACCCTCCTACCGCAGAGGAGACCCTTCCGCGTCTTTGTGAAATCAGAAAACTCCAGCTGGAAATAATTGAGAAAATGGAAGGAGACAAAAAAAGCTGGTATTGCTACATTAAAAAGTAAGTAAGAAAACAGGATTCAGGATTCAGAAGTCAGGACTCAGGAGCCAGCAGTAATAAATACCATTTCTATAGTTTCTTCGCATACGATTTCATAAGAAGCGACATAACAGAGGGAAGATATTTATTGACAAACATCAGCAGTTTGCAATGGAATGTTATAATAACTTCTCTTTTTCGTTTCTCTATAGCCGAATAAATTTGCCTGGCGGCTTTATCCGTTTTCATAGGTGAAACAAGCTCTGACTCCTCTTTAGCCTCAGGATTGTAAACTCCATAATTATCAACCTTGCGGATCTCGCTTTCTACAAGTCCCGGACAGATCAAAGTCACAGAGATCCCATATCGCATTAATTCAAAATAGAGCGCTTCAGCCAGCGCTCTGACCGAATATTTGCTCATGCTGTACGCAGAAACACCTGGCAAAGAAAAATGACTGCTCCCGCTGCCCATTATGGCAAGCTTTCCCTTTGTCTTTTTCAATTCATCCAGAGAAGCCCATACAGTATTCTGTACACCCCAGACATTTACCTCAAACTGTCTTTTATAATCATCCAGATTTAAATTCTCAAACTTCCCCACCACTCCAAAGCCTGCATTTGCAATGACCGTATCGAGTCTGCCAAAATTATTCCTGGCAACATTCACTACATTATCGAGATCCTCCTGCTTTGTCACATCACACTTTACGGTAACTGCTCTGACAGAAAAATTGATACTTGCGCACTCCGCCGAGATCTTCTGCAGTCGTTCCGATCTCCGCGCTGCAATGACCGTGTTGAAACCTTTAGATGTATAATACCGGGCCAAGGCTGCGCCTATCCCCGAAGATGCCCCTGTAATTAAGACAACTTTGTTATCGTTAACCATCGAAGAATAAATTACAACTTTCAGAAGCAACTTATCAAGCTATAATATCAGCAGGTAAAGTATGGAAAGGTATAAAACTATTTTTTTTGATGCAGGGAATACACTTATCCATGCCTGCCCGAGCGTCCCGGAAATCTATCAGCAGGTAACCGCGGAGTTCGGGGTAACCATAGACCATAAACTCATTGCGGAACGATTCAAAACCGCATTCAAAGAACACATTGCAAAGCTTTACTCTCCTGACAGCCGCTACAAAATAAGCAGTGATGACTCCGGAGATAAGTTAATGTGGAGAAATATCACATACAAAATATTTTCATCATTTGATGAAATGAAATCTATAGACTTCGATATATGGTTCGAAAGAGCATATGAGCGGTTTGGAGATCCTGCTATCTGGAAGACTTTTGATGATGTTGATGAAACGCTCAAAAAGCTGAAATCCGCCGGTTACAAGCTTGCTATCGTATCGAACTGGGATAAAAGGCTGAGGGGCATACTTAATGGGATAGGATTAGCTGATTACTTTGACTATATTACTATATCCTCAGAAATACTTGCAAGAAAACCTGAAGCGAAAATATTCCAACATACATTGGATCTTTTAAAAGCTGAACCCTCAGAAACAATCCATGTCGGAGACTTGTATGAGGAGGATTATATCGGAGCGCTTAATGCAGGTATTACCCCTATACTCCTGGACAGGAAAATGGAATCAACCGCTAATAATATTCGAACAATCAAAAGACTGGATCTGCTCCCTGATATCTGCCGTAACCCCTGAATCCTGAATTCTGTATCCTGTATTCTTATCCCCTGTATATCTTTTACCCGCCGAAAATGATGTCATACCCGATGTAAAACAACATCATATCCACAAGTAGATGAGAGATCCACGTTCCGGCGATTGAACTTTGTTTTCTGTACAACCAGCACCAGAAGATTCCCCCGACAGCTACACAGGTTCCGAACAACACAACTAATGGAAAAGAAAAGTAAGCGTTTAAAACAACATAGTGATGTAAAGCAAACGCTAACCCTGCGATCAGATATGCAGCAGTCGGTCTTACAAGCCTGCTCAATTCGCCAAATACGTACCATCGCCAATAATATTCTTCCAAAAGAGAATGTATAACAGACAAAAAAAGCGCTGCCGCAAAATAATAATCGATAATTCCATTTTCCCGCAAAACTGATCTCATCTGGGTTTTATACTGCCTTACCTCATCACCAAGCGAAGTATACGAGTACAGAATATACAACACGCACGAAATAAGCAATCCAGATATCATTCCAAGCGGAATTGATTTTAAATGATTTAGTTTATTAATTCTGAAAAGACCCAGCTGTTTTTTCTCTATAAATAAAACAGCAAACAAAGGCCAGATAAGAATGAATAATTTCGCCCCTGTATATGAGACCTGAGATAAAACTCCCCCGGGATAAATAACAAAATACATCATAGCCCCAGCAGCCGGGATAATCATGGCAATAACAAGAAGTAATACGTTTAACAGCATATGTTGTTGTTTTTCATCAAAACGACATTATTACATTTAAATTAAATAAACACAAAGCCAGATTTTTTGATATCAATAATACAAGGGTATAGTTTTATGAATAAGAAATTTTCTATCTTGATATTAGTACTCGCGATCATACTTTTAATCTGCATCTTTAAATATAAAGATATCAACTCAGAACAGGGTCAAATCTCAACCGAATCGGGAAA
>JACQRL010000375.1 GCA_016206485.1 Planctomycetota bacterium
GATAGACCGTGGTGTCGAAGCGTGTCAGAACCATCTAAAAAGGTTTTATATATTTTGAGTCAGTATGACTCAAAATCTCTGCAAAAACAAATCATCATTTTTATTGCTGCTGGCAGCTGCAGGATTTCTGGCCTTTTCAAATGGTTGTTGGGTAACACCTGCCTGCGCCTGGATCGGCCCCATCTTTATGATCAGGTTCTTAAAGACACAGACATTAATACGAGCGCAGTTGCTGGGAAGCTGTTCAACAATAGTTGTTTTTTGGATTCAATGGGGATCTCTTGCGTACATAATGCTGGGTAGCCAGTAGTATTACTGCCTAGCCGTTATTGCGTTGATTATATTTGTAATTCTTCCATATGGCATATTTTATACCTTTAAGATCTCTCCATTCGCCTTTTTTTTTATAAAATTAGGATGAATTGTGAAAAACCGCTAATTTGTTAAAGATTTACTATCTTTATCAATTCTCTGATTGTTCAGCGGTGCCAAGCCACGCCATCTCAATCTAAAACTACTCTTTGCTGTTTATATTAATAAGGAGGTTCTGCATGGGTGAAATACAGAGTAGGGTATTCGTTTCAGTAATTGTGTTTATTTTTGTATTAATATTATGTGATGAGATTTCAGCTGATGAAGCTGCATGTGTATCGGAAACTAACCGAAGCCTGCATTTAGTGGCTGGTAATGGCGGCTACTTTATGACGTTGACCTCACCTGATGACGTACATGGAGGAACTTATGGAGAAGTTGTTAAAGACTATCTTGCTGGTGCGCCTGTCGGTCAATCTGGCTCTTTATTTGAATCTTCCGGATATCGTACAATAAAATTAGCCAACGGATGTGATATATGAGTTCCGAATAAATAAAGAGCTTGTAAAGCTCAGCTGACCGGTAGCGATACTATCGTTTACAGGTAATATCTATTTCAATCTGTGCACCTTTCGGAAGCTCTTTAACTCCGACTGTAGTTCTTGCAGGGTAATCCTTGGTTATATATTCAGAATATATTTCATTGACCGCTTTAAATTTGCTGAGATCTGTCATGTAAACTGTAACTTTAATGATGCTGGCATAGTTCAGTCCAAGCTTAGTTAATATTTTGCTGATGTTTTCGAAAATAAAACGGCTTTGTTCCTCGATCTTATCCGATATGAGATTTCCTTTCGAGTCGAGAGCGATCTGACCGCTCAAAAATACAAAACCGTCTGTTTCACACACATGTGAGTAAGGTCCGATGGCAGGAACTATTTCAGGAAAGTTATGGATGATTTTATCCCTACTTTGACCGCATCCTGAACTGAGAACTGACAACGCAAATAATGTTGTTAAGTATAGAATTTTGAACTTCATTTATTTTGTGATTTCTTTTATCGCATTTACAAATTCATCCAATTCCCCGAGAGTTGTATAAATATTTGGACTTACCCGTATCCCTTGTGCAGAAGTGTGCTTAAGATCCAATGTATAGATGTTATATTTGTTCAGGAGTTGTTCATGTATGGCTGCATATTCAAATCCATCTATTGAAAATGAAGCAATCCCGCACGATTGCTTTTCATCAGATGATGTATAGAGCCTTACTCCTGCAAAATTGCGTATCTTTTCCATCCAGTAATTTTTTAAATATCTCAGTCGTTTCTCTTTTGTTTGAGGGCCAATCGCATTGTGAAGATCTATTGAGGAGTTAATTGCAAGCTCTGTTGCAAATGATCTCGTCCCTAAATATTCAAATTTGCGAATATTATCAGAACGGAAATTGGGGGGAGCCGCAAATAGAGGCCAGATGTTTTTTATTATATCATTTTTTACATATAAAAGACCTGTTCCAAATGGAGCGCATAACCACTTATGCAGGCTTGTTCCAAAGTAGTCGCAGTGGAGATCAGATATTTTAAAGTCTATATGAGCAAAAGAATGGGCTCCATCTACGATAACATCGATTCCATGTTGATGAGCTAAATCACAGATTTCTTTAACTGGCAGAATTTGCCCTGTAACGTAGGTCATATGTGAGATTAAAATGATCTTAGTTCTTTTACTTATTGCTTTGCTAAATAGCTCCACTATTTCATCTGTACTCTTTGGAAGTATGGGTATATTTATTTTATTTAATACTATACCATCTCTTTTTTCACGCTGATAGAGTGTGTTTAACATGGTAGGATAATCCAACTGCGTTGTGATTATTTCGTCTCCTTTCTCTAAATTAAGTCCAAAAATCACTGTTTCAAGCGCCTCGGTGGTATTTCTGCATATTGCAAGTTCTTCCGGAGAACACCCTGCAAGATTTGCCAGCTTCTTTCTAAGTTCATCCTTTGCGTATGCTTCATAAACTGTTTTTCTCATGTAGTGAGGGATCTCATTAAATTTTCTATCGTATTGGCTCAGCTCGTTCTGAACATCGATTGAATGAGAACACGTACTGCCGTTATTTAAATTAATGATTTCTGGATGGAGAACAAATCCCTTTCGTATATTTTCCCAGTAAGATTCATCCTGGACTGTTCTTTTGTTATGAGAGGCATTGATAGTGTATGGACCAATTGATTCAAACCAATTTGTTTTAATTATCGGCGCGGCGAAAGGAATTGCAGAAATTAACCCGAGTTGTTTGATGAATTTTCTTCTTTCTTTGATTTCTTTGTTAGAGGTTGATCTGCTTTTAAAGCGCATCCAGCGCTTTAGTTTACGATAATTCAGTATTCTTGACCATGTATTTTCTTAATTTCTCAAATATTTGCTGGCAGTAGAAGTAGCTATTTGACGCGACCCTGTATTCTGATTACGGTATACTGACTTTCAATTTCTGCACTTTGTATTAGCAACCAATCGGTTAATTTTGTCGTATTTATATTTTGAAGTTGTTTCATTGTTAGGTTAACATGATATTTTTAGGAGATTTTTATGGAGTCATTAAAAGCTGAGAAAGTTACATCTAAGAATTTTGACGTTTTGTGCAGAGTTTTTGAAGAAGCAGGTGGAGAAGCGAAGCTTTGCTACTGCATAGCAGGCTGGGTGCCTGAATATTACAAAAAAACCGCAGAGGAGAACAAGGCGTATAAGAAGGAATTGATACAGACGAACAAGTCAGGAGGCTATATATTTTATTTTGAAAATCGTCCTGTAGGCTGGTGTCTTTGCCTGGAAGAGTCGCAGGTTCCGAACTTCCAGAAATATGATATACCTTCTTTGACGTCCTCTTATGTGATAAAGTGCCTTGTTATTAACCCTAGTATAAGGGGAAAAGGATTGACTCATGATTTGCTTCGATTAGTCATAGATGATCTGAAAAGATCTGGAGCAAAGCATATACGCTCTATTACCGCATTACCAAGAACTATTAAAGATACTGATCTTTGCGCAGGTCCGATTTCAACGTATCTGAAACTTGGATTCGAACTTGAAAAGGTTCATAAAGATGAATGGCCTATATATCGTCTGAACCTCGAATCGTAGAACGTAGAACGCAAATCACTGAACATGAAGCATAAAGCACAGAACTTGGAACAGAAAACTTTGAACTGATAGATAGATATTCTTTCAATCTTTTCCCGATGGATGATGTTCATTATTAATAGGAGGCCTTTATGAAAAGAAAAATTAGATCTGTTGTTCTTATGTTTATTGTGATTCCTGCACTTAACATGCCTTTAACTGTTAACGATGACAGGGCAGAGAATAAACCCAAACGAATTGTAGTAATAGAACTTTTTACCTCACAAGGATGTAATTCATGCCCTGACGCTGAAGGGTATCTTGATAATCTTGCCTTTAAGCGTCAATACAAACTGGACGAACTTATTGTGCTGAAATATCACGTTTCTATGTGGGATCATCTTGGATGGAAAGACACATTGGCGCTTAAGGCATGCTCAG
The DNA here is from genome assembly GCA_016206485.1 of Planctomycetota bacterium. Lineage (GTDB taxonomy): Bacteria > Planctomycetota > MHYJ01 > JACQRL01 > SBBU01 > JACQRL01. Next base: position 3,880 of record JACQRL010000375.1, read on the forward strand.
ACAGGCAATCCGAATATTGGAAATTATTTAAGGCAGAAAACAAAGGAACTCCTGAGTTATACCTTAATGGTGAACATAGATATTTCGGAGGCATGGAGAGTTTTGACGAAAAATTGAAAAATGCGCTGGAATCGCAACCAGAACTATTGTTGAATCCTATAGTTATAATTAATCCTGTGAAAGCCTCTATTAATGTTGAAATGAATACAATTACTACGGTTGATAAAAAGGACTCAAAACTAAAAAGGATCAATATTTACTCAGCTATATTTGAAAATGGATTAGAAGCGAAAATCACAGCTGGAGAAAACAGCGGCCGAACACTCAAACAAAATCAGATTGTCAGAGCCTTTGGTGAAAGAGCGAAGTTGGATTTTGGGAAGAAACAATCGGTTAAATCCCGCTTTTCTATACAGATTAATAAAGAATGGAATCTTGAAAAATCTGGGATAGTAATACTTGCTCAAAATCCGGAATCAGGACAAATTTTGCAATCATGGGGATCTTATCTAAAGGAGATTGAAGGTTTCAAAGAATTAAACAACGCCGATAAAAAAACTGGACGAAATTAAGTTCAACACAAACTTAGAATAAATTTTATATTACCTCCTGATAAATTCATAATTTTTGCGAAGTCATATTAAAAAAATCGAACAAAAAAATTTTTGCCGGAACATCAATATTTCTTATTAAAATTGCGACTTATCACTAGTATATACTTATAAC
>JACQRL010000377.1 GCA_016206485.1 Planctomycetota bacterium
AACGTCGGGTGATTACGTGTAATAAAACATCGAGCTAAGGCAAAATCATTATGAGGCGCTTCTTTTGCTACGTTATTTTCTATAATTATATTTTCTCGATCAATGACGTTTTTGGGGATTACATCAATAAAAAATAATTGCGGGCTTATGGATTCCAAAAAAGTTTCGATTTCCACAACATGCCGTTGATCTCTGACCCGTGAAAACTCAAGCAAATTCATCTGAGAAATATAAAGTGTCCCATTCCTTGATTTTAAACAATTTATAAACCTTTGAGCTAAGCTGCCATCTTCAGAAATGTGTCTTAATGCCCAGTTATCAAGATAGATAGAAGGTGGACTATCCTGTTGGGTAATGATAATTTCTTCTTCCCGATTAAAACTTAACCTAATCATAACTCCCCCTTAAACGCCTTATCAAGAATGGATGGCAAAAGGGCGTTAAGTTCAGAAATAGTTTCGGCCTGCAATTTTGTAAGCTCGTTTATTTTCATCTGTGATACATTCAAATAATCTACTATCCTATTTTGCTCTTCTACTCCAATATTAGGGACACGCATTTCTTCCAACTTTGGTTGTGAAATTTTCTTCATTGTTGAGCTTGTGCCCGAGATAACAGACTCAATATATTTTCGCACATTCGCAGATCTAAAAGCATATACAAAAAAATGTGGATTGCCTTTTTTAGGATCGATTCTTGCCCGGATTAACAAGTCGGGGAAGGCGCATGGGGCTGGATTTCCCTCATATACAGCCGCATTACCCACGAATTTATCTGAATTACCCCTGCTGATTAAAAAATCCCCTTTTATTAGCCAATAGTGACTTGACTTTGGTAATTCAATTGTTACGTATTTCACTTCTTTGGGATTAAAAATTCCATAATTTACGCTTCCGACCTTTAAGAATGGCGTTCCATTTTCATTGCGACCCGATGGGATAGAAAGTCCATTTAATAGCGGTTCACAAAAGAAATGCTTAAAAGCAATTTCTTCGCTCTTCAGGCGTTCTAAAAACGAATTAATTGTAGCCGGTATTAATGCTTCAACTTCTTTAAAAGCCGCTTGTTGTAAAGCAAGTGCCTTCTCAATTCTCTGTTTAAATTCTTCAATACGACTAACTATGCGCTCTTGCTCAAGAAGAGATGGTAACGGGATTGGAATCGGCAATAATCGCTTTGCCTTCAGCTCTGTCTTGATCCCACCTGGAACATATTCTGATAATAAATCACGAAAAGTTTGGCTGCGCAAAAGCCACCAGAGATAAGAAACATTAACTCTGTTTTTATTTGGTATATACGCGCCGTAATGTATTGTTGCCGCAATTGACTCGGGGTTCTCTTCTCCATAAACTGCTACAGCACCTTTCGCCGCATTAATGCCTGAAACAACAAAATCCCCCGGACGGATTAAAATCATTTTTGTTTTTGTTTCTACACTCTCTCGTAATTGAATTTTCCCGTCATTGAATCCAATCTTGGCGACAATACGCACTCTACCGCTGAGGAGATCCTCATCCGAAGGAGTTTCTTGTCGTTCTGTTAATACTTCACCTAAAGGTACTCGGGGCCAATGTTTACTCATAATGACTTTCCTAAAAGCTCTTTAACTTCCTTCATGATCATTGAAATCTTTTCTTCCTTCTCCAAAATATCTTCCACCAGCTGTTCCGGTAGCATGTGTTCATAATCGGCCTTAATGTTGGGATTTTTTATGTCTAGATTGACCGAAATCAAATTACCTTTATTATCGTATTTAAATACTTCTTCAGCTTTGATTTTCCAGGCACGGTCATTTCCCTCCCGCTTTTTCCACCACTCCAAACATGGTTTAAACTCATCAAACTGGATGGGCTTGGTTTTAGAATAATTTTTACGGCCCTCTGGTAAAGGATGGTCGTAATACCAAATCTCTTTTGTAGGCCCGCTTCGATCAAAGAATAAAAGATTCGTTGGGATATTCGTATATGGCGTAAACACACCCGTGGGCAGGCGTATGATTGTATGCAAATTAAATTCTTTTAAAAGTTCTTCTTTAATGCGGGCGCAGACGCCATCACCAAATAGCGCGCCATTGGGAACAACGACACCCACTCGCCCGCCTTTTTTACCAAGATGGCCCGGGCGTCTGAGTTTCCGCATTATTAACTGTAGGAAGAGTAACGCTGTCTCCGCGGTCTGTTTATCTTCCGGAAAATTACCTTGGATTCCTTTTTCTTCCTCTCCGCCAAAAGGAGGATTAGTCAAAATGACATCCACTCGATCTTTATCTCCAAGTTCTTTCAAAGAATGTCTTAACGAATTGCCCGGGTCGATCACCGGTGCATCCAATCCATGCAACAAAAGATTCATCTGCGAAAGAAGATACGGCAGGGATTTTGCCTCACCGCCAAAAATCGTTTCTTCCTGCAAGATTTTATGATCCTCAATTGTTTTGCACTGCTTTTTAACATGTTCAAAGGTCTCAACCAAGAATCCGCCGGTGCCACACGCTGGGTCCAAAATTATTTCTCCTAATTTAGGATTAACCACCTGCACCATAAATTTAACAACCGCCCGCGGCGTATAAAATTCTCCCGAATCTCCTGCGGCGTCTTGCATTTCTTTGAGTAAACTTTCATATAAATGCGACAAAGTATGAATCTCATCAGAAGAAGTAAAATGAATTTGGTTAATTTTATTTATAACATCCCGCAAAAGATAACCATTGAGCATTCGATTGGCAGTCCCACGAAAAACTGTAGCGATGACATTTCGTCGATCTCTTCTCGTTTCCGTCCCTTCTAAAGATCGCAAATAGGCAAATAAACCGGGGCCTCGTGCTCCATCCGGACGGACGCATTCCTGATTATTAATAAAAGAAATCAATTCCTCCCCTGTAATACCCTCTTCTTTGGCAGCCCAATCCCGCCAACGGTATGGCGGACGAATAGCTGATGAATATTTATTCCCTCCCAATTTGGCTTCTGTTTCACGCTGGCTTTCCATATCATCCAAAAATTTTAAAAACATAATCCAGGTAAGCATCGGCAGGCGATCCGCATCGCCATTCAAGCCCTTATCCTTACGCATAATATCCCGGCAGGCTTTAACAATGGAACTTAACTGCGCGGCAGTTGTTTGAGGTTGCTGAAACTTTTTCTTTTTAGACATAAATTTTCCCTTTAACTTAATAAAATAGTTGTTGCCAGTAACCGTTAATGTATTGAAAAGCTTCGTCCACTGTTTTCTTTGATACACCACAATCAATAGCCATCGCGTTATAGGAAGTTGCAACAATGGTCGGCGGAGGAAGCAGCGTATTTGGTAAAGAATGCGTCGCGCGCCTTTCAAATGTTGCTTGAATGGCTTTCACCATCTGTGGTTTCTCAGGTAATCCCTGATCAATTAATAAAACCATGTCCACCAAATCTTTAGTTCGCGAGAATTCTCTTATTTCTCGAGGGAAAGTATAACTATGAACTTTTTCAGCAAATTGCTGATCTTTAGGAAGCAAAGCGGCAAAGACAGGTTCTATGCCGGCAAAACTAAAAAGTTCAAGCCCCTTTTGCCATTCAGGCTCTGAAACAACCGCATCACCTACCCCAACATCCAAATGGAACTTCGAAAACTGCCGATTATCCAAACGTGTTTCAACGGGATACCTCCAGCCTCCATAAATAGTTTGGTCTAAATCCTTTATGGGAGCACCAATGAGAAATACAAACCAATCTCCTATATCTTTTTTGACTTCGTCTTGAAGAAGCCCTTGAATCTTATCTTTTGTTGGTTCTTTCATCTTTGGAATTGAAAAATCTATGTCCGTCGTCGATCGCGCCATATTTTGATAACGAAATTCTAACGCATATCCTCCCTTAAGCAACCATAGAGGGGGTTTATTTCGATCGAACAACCGCGCCAAGAGGCGATCAAACGAAACTCTTCGTCTCATTCTATCCAAAGGAATTGCCTCTTTTTCAGCAATATGTTTCAGTCTATCTTCTAATGCTCTTCTAAAGGACGTCGCTGTTTTGTATTGTTTAGAATCTGTTGGCATAACCACCCTCTAAAATATTGGATTCTTTTTAATATTTTCTAACGCTATTCGTATTTTTTGTTTAACCTCATTTGACATTCTATTTTTTGTAAAATCTTCCAGCCTAACAAGTCCTTTATTAAAAGCATCACGAATGGCTTTTTCAACCTGCTCCAGACTGAGATTCCCCTCAGCCACATCAATGATCGTCCTTAGAGGTGTGGTGATAAAAAAGCCTTCCCTTCTTTCCATTTCTTCCGGTTTGAGTATCGCCTTATGAATGACACAGCCAGACGATTGCTTCCTAAACTTCGGAGGCACGGTCATATGAACTTTTCCCGGCATAACATCGCTTAGTTCGTGAATTGAAAGAGCTGTTTCGTGGGAAGCAACCGCTTGAGGAGTATCCTCTCGATTTTTGCTCCAGAGGGACCAACGGATGAGATCTTCGTGGGGAGAATTCGGGAAATCAACAAGCCGGAATACGCCCCGGTCGACACCACGCCAATTGCCCTGGTGCCGGTGATAAGAGTGTAGGCGGTAACTGTAGCCAGCTTCAAATGCCTGCTTGGCCGTAAAATATCCGCCTTGCTGGGAGGCAATTTCAAATAGTTTTCTGTTATTTTCTGAATTAGCCATATTGCATAATCCTTACATTTTATGTAAGAAGTATAC
>JACQRL010000378.1 GCA_016206485.1 Planctomycetota bacterium
CATGAAACCTCTTAAATTCGATAATAAAGTAAAATATCTGTTTTCAGCATTTATGATAATTCTCACTGCTGTATTCATAAAAATCACCTTCTTTGGTAAAAATCCTGCTGAAAATATCAAAAATATCAGTGAAGCTGAAAAATCCACTCTGCACAAACCGGAGATTACACCTGTGAAAAACAATGAGAACCGGTCCCCGGATCAAGAGCTCAAAACCGCAAATGACAGTGAAAAGGATCCTCTTATAACGAGGTTAGTCAAAATAAACGGCCGAACGACCGACCAAATGGGGAACCCCATAGCCAATATCATAGTCGCTGCAACATTAACGCAGGAAACGAACCAAAAAAACTGGGCTTTCTCAAAACAAGACGGGCAATTTTATATAGAACTTAGATATCCCACTAACCTGTTAAAAAAGGATCAGCTCAACCTGGAAATAAGAAATGATCTATCAGGTCTTCCATATCGTGATGAGGACGAGGAACTGTCGAATTTCGTGATGGATTATTACGCCCAAGGTCTTTATAAACAAAAATTTTACTCTGCTGCTCAACAATTCGATCTCAAAGGAAAAGAACAGACAATTGAGGCAATTTTTGTATCTATGTCAACAGCTTTACTTAACGTAAAACCGAATCCGAAAAGCATAGATTTTTATCACAAAGGCGGTGGACATACATCATATATACCTGTGGTAGCTGTTACATGTGACGCGATATCGACTGACGAAAGGATATATACAGGCATTCGATCTGACGAAGGTGTGTATCAATTTACAGTGCCTGCAGGGGTTGAATTGAAGATATTATGCACGCTTTATAATCATACAATCAAAACAGAGGTCGTTGCTCCATTGGCGGCAGATTCAGAAAATGAGTTTATTGTTAATCTGGAAAAGGGTACATTTAAATTCAGGGGCAAATGTTCTGATGAGAATGGATTCCCAGTACCTGATGTTCAAATTACTGCCGCACAAGAGGGTTTGAATGATATAATTGCTCAGACGGATGAAAAAGGGAATTTTGAACTGGATGTTTACGAAAAGCCCCTGACATTTATAAATTTCGAAAAATATTACTATTTCCAGTCCAAGCGCATAGAAAACATCGATATCTCTGAATTCCTTTTTGTTGCGTTAATCAAAATTAAAATGACTCTTCTAAATGGAAGATGTTTAGATGAAGATGGAAATCCAATACAAAATGCAAGCATTTCAAATTCTAAACACATTGGAGGACTTCACAGCATAAACTTTTTCTACCTTTATACCGACGCTGATGGCAATTTCTCTATGGAAATACCGGATGAGTGGTTTCCTATAGAGGAGCTCTACTTTAAAAGCCCTAATCATAAAACAGTTACGCTTAAGGACCTCAGCCGCACATTTGTAACAACAAATTCACCTCTAACAATTAAAATGATAAAAGGTAAGTCAGATGATGAAGGGGATAATGTAATAGACTGACATTTCTTTTTGATACATTTATAAAAGTCTCTGCTACACCTTTTCGATCAAATGACAAGTGCGATACAAAAGCAGGTCAGACCGTTACTTACGTACAAAGGCGTGCAATAGTATATCAGTGCCAATATTTGTAATTTCTATATTTTTTAGCTGTAATGCTTCTTTCAGAGTTGCAACTCCTCTGCCCTCAACAGGAGTCTTAGCATCTCTTCCTCCGATGAGTTTACCTGCGACAAACGCATAAATCTCATCTACACACCCCTCTTCAAAAGCACTGCCTAAAACCTCCCCTCCTCCTTCAATCATTACTTTTGAAATGCCCAACTCTGCGAGTTTTAACAGCACATTTTTTATTGAAATCCGATTCAATCTGATCACGTTAACCCCAAGTCTTGTCAAAAGATCAAATTTTGATTTGGGAGCACTCCTCGTACACGCAACAAATGTTAAAATCTTTTTACAACTTTTAATAATATTGCTGTTAAGAGGAATCCTCAGATTCGAGTCAAAAATAACCCTATCTGTCTCATATAAGCGCGGATTATCTTTTAAAACCGTTTCGATACCAACAACTACTGCCTGACACTTGCTTCTGAGCTCCCTGGCAAATAACCTGCTCTTTTCATTCGTTATCCATTTAGACTCACCCTTATAGGTGCAAATCTTGCCATCTACAGACATCGCCCACTTGGCAATTACGTATGGAGCTTTCTTAGTCACGTATTTTATATAAGCGCTATTTACAACTTTCGCCTCACTTTCACAAACTCCAATCTCAACGTTTACCCCATTTTTTTGAAGAAACTTAATACCTTTTCCAGATACCTTATAATATGGGTCTTTCATAGCAATAATGACTTTTTTTATACCGCTGCTTATTATCAGTTCGGCGCAAGATGGAGTTCTTTTTCCGGGAAACATAACACAGGGTTCAAGTGAGACAAATAAAACACAGTTGTCAGTTTTCGAGTTTTTTGTTAACAGCTGTTGTTCAGCGTGAGTAGATCCATCGGATCTATAACAAGCTTCATTAATAATCTTGTTATTTTTAACGAGAACAGCCCCTACCAACGGTCCAGGTTCAACCTTCCCCGCGCCTTTTTTCGAAATATTAAGTGCTTTCATCATAAAAAACTGCTTGTTCATATATTTGAAATCGGTAATTACAGCGGATCTCCGGACTTTACGCAAACCGATCTGGCATTTTCATTCATCTGTGTAACAACAAGATCACCAAATAACGTGAGATCTGATACACGCATTATTTTAACACCAACAAATCTGCCAATAATATCGAAATTCGGTTTATCTATAATCACAATCTGGTTTCGAGACGTTCTACTGCTAAGCTTACTTTTATCCAGTTTACTCGGTCCTTCGACGA
>JACQRL010000033.1 GCA_016206485.1 Planctomycetota bacterium
CTAAAAAACAGAAGCAATGCCTTTGTGAAAGACATTGATGAAATAGTTGATTCGCTCAAAAAAGCATCCTGGGTTAAGCAGGTTATAATTGAAGGCGGATTAAACCCTGATCTGGATCTGTCTTATCACCTGAAACTCGTAAAGGAAATTAAAACAAAATTCCCGAAAGTTTCTGTTCAGGCATATACTCCAACAGAAATTGCATTCCTTGCAAGAAGAACAAGATGTACAGCAAAAGAAACTTTAAAACAATTCAAAAATGCGGGGATTGACTCTTTAAATGGAGACTCTGCCGAAGTCCTCAATGACAAGCTGAGAAAAAAAATCAGACAGGACAAACTGAAAGTTAACGACTGGATAGAAGTAATAAAGCATGCTCATAAGCTGAGCATCAGCACTCCGATTTCACTTGTTGTAGGACACATTGAAACAGGAATACATATCAGCGAGCATCTGGACCTGGTAAAGAACGTTCAGAATGAAACGGGGTTCATAACCAACCTTGTAATATCTCCTTTTATTCCGAGCAATACCGTGCTTGCAAAAGAAAGAAAACTTCCAAACGAGATTAATTTCGAAAGATTGCTTTATGTAACAGCAATTGCCCGATTGTCACTGGGTGAGATTGTCAGGCACATAACAATCGACTGGTCCAAACTTAAGTTTGACCAGGTCGTAAAACTTTCAAAAGCGGGTGCAAATGATCTCGGAATAATTGAAAATGACATCAATGAAGTTACCCCATTTAGAAATGCCCAGCCTAAACTTAACTTAAAAAAGATCGAAGGTGAGTTTAAAGCTGCAGGGAAAGTATTAATGCAAAGAAATCCATACACAGTAAAAAAACCGAAATATGTGTATCTGAACGATACCTTTATTATCGATACGGATTTAATTAACCGCTGACCTGTCTTGACTTAACTCTATCAGCGGTTAGACTGCTTAAGCAATAGCAATATGTCACCGATAAGATTCATACTAACACCAATCTTTCTTTCTGTAGCATTTGGAATCTTCTATGCGGATTACTTCTACCAAACAATACATTTTACCAAAGCTCTTACATTTCTACTCGGCTGTCTGTCATTGCATGAACTTTTTATTATGTACCGAAAAAACGACCAAAATATATATGAGATTCTTGCATACCCATGCCTTGCTATAGCGTTCTACTATGATCTTTTAACATCTATACTGCTATTCATCTCAATATGCGCATTTAAAAACGTGATCCATCCAGTGCGTGAACTTAATGTAATAGCGAAAACAATCCTTTTTTATGTATTTGTAAGCATGATTTCACTTGCCTTTGTTATAGAGGGAATCAAAACAACTAATCTGCCTTTATTCTTTCTATTTATGACGGCTACAAATAAGGGGCACGACAGCTTTGCCTATCTTACCGGCAAATCGATTGGACGCATAAAGCTTACAAAATGGAGCCCGAACAAAACGGTTGAAGGCCTGATTGGGGGAACAATAGCGGGAACAGGACTCGGATACCTTGTATTGAAACTTACTGCTCTTAATGAGATCTTCAACAATGACTTTACAATAATAGCGTGCTCATTCACAGTAACTATTGCCGCTGCATTCAGCGATATCTTTGAGTCTATGTTCAAAAGATTTGCCCAGGTGAAGGACTCAGGTACAATTATCCCAGAATTTGGAGGCTTCTTGGATTTATTAGACAGTTTTTATTTAAGTGTGCCGGCAGCATACGCTATCTTCAAACTGCTGCATAATGCGTAAAATAATCCAGATTCCAAGCCAGAATCTTATAACAGCAGTTCTCGGAATACACGACAACAATATAAAAATAATTCAAAGATTGACCGGCGCCAAAATCTACTTCAGAAACAACGAACTTCAAATCTTGGGATCAAAGAGATCGGTCGACAAAGCTTATACGACTTTGATGCGCATAATAACCCTGGTTTCAAACGGCGCGTCAGTAAAAAATATAGATATAGAAGAAATCCTCGATTCCAGCAATAAACCAAAACATACAGAAGAGCGAGACCCCGGAAGCGGGTTTAGAAAAGGGGTAACAGTTAAATCTAAAACAGAAGGACAACAAAAATATGTGGAAGAAATGGAATCAAACCACATTGTTATATGTATAGGTCCAGCTGGTACAGGAAAAACATTCTTGGCAGTATGCAAAGCTATCGAGTATATAAAAACGGGGAAGGTAAGAAAAATTATACTTGTCAGACCGGTTGTAGAAGCGGGGGAAAGACTGGGGTTTTTGCCCGGAGATATTGAGCAAAAAATCAATCCATACTTAAGGCCGCTTTATGATTCTCTGAATTATTTTCTGGAACCCGGAATCCTGAAAAATTTTATACGTGATGATACAATCGAGACAGCTCCTCTGGCATACATGAGAGGAAGAACACTGAATGAGGCGTTTGTAATACTTGACGAGGCGCAAAATACAACTCCAAGCCAGATGAAAATGTTTCTGACACGTTTCGGAGAAAACTCGAAATTTATAATAACCGGAGATGTTACACAAATCGATTTGAAGGATCCAAAATCATCAGGTTTGATCCATGCAAAAAACATCTTGGGCGGAATTGTCGGAATCAGCATTGTAAATCTCACAAAAAACGATGTTGTAAGACATCCTGTAGTCCAAAAAATAGTAGACGCATATGATAAAAAGGCAAGGACATTCTAATACGCACTTCAATGAAACGTTATATCAACCCTTTCTTCTGGCTAATAACATATCTTTTCCTGGCAGGTGCGGGTCTTATCTGGCTGAACAGTCAATTTGATAAACCACTTTTAGATTATTTCTTCGGAGTTCCCATAATCAAACCTGCTCTAATCGGCATGGGAATCGGCCTTGTCATCTCATTACTCTGCAAGATTGCAGGAAACTCGATAGACTCTATAAGAAAGATGGAACAAGAGTTTTCATTCATGATAGGATATCAGGGTGTAATCGATTGTTTCATTCTTTCAATTATATCTGCGGTTGGGGAGGAAACATTTTTCAGAGGAGCACTCAATAGCAAATTCGGGATCATATGGTCAAGCGTGGTATTCGGGCTTTTGCACTGGCCGCTTAATCCGAACCTCCTGCTGTGGCCATTTTTTGCATTTGCTATGGGGATAACCTTTTGCCTTGAAATAACATATACAAATACGCTCATAACACCTATCTGTACCCACTTTGTTGTAAATTTCATAAATCTAAATAGGATATCATTCCACTATAAAACGAACTTTGAAAAATATGAAGGTGCATAAGTTAAGGAAATCGCAAGACAAAACCCTGCATTTTCACAAACAAAACCATGACAGAAGATCTTAATAATCCTCTGGCATACAGATATTCCAGCAAAGAAATGCGAGATAATTTTTCGGTTATGCGAAGATATCAGCTTTGGCGCAGACTTTGGCTTGAACTTGCAAAGTCGCAGAAAAAACTGGGCGTTAAAATAGATCAGAAGGCAATAACAGAGATGCAGAACAATCTGGACAAAATAAACCTCAAAAAAGCTGAAAAAATTGAACAGCAGACAAACCATGAAGTAGTGGCTCATATCAGACTTTTCGGAGAACAATGCCCACATGCCAGCAAAATAATCCATCTAGGAGCCACAAGCGCATTCGTAATGGATAATGCTGATCTGATCCAAATACGTGACGGGTTACAGATCTTAAAATCAAAACTTACAGAGACTATAAAGCTCCTAATAGAAAGATGCGCGCAATACAAGGAACTTCCTGTGGTTGGGTATACACATTTTCAACCGGCACAATTTACTACTCTTGGAAAACGATTCAGTCTATGGCTGCAGGATTTATTAAATGATCTAAGTCTTATGAACTTTGTCACAAATGAACTCCCCTTTCTCGGTAGCAAAGGTGCTGTTGGAACACAGGCTACACAATTATCTGTTTTCGATTTCAATCGCTCGAAGCTTAAACTGCTTGATGAAATGCTTGCTACAGCCTTTGGATTCAAAAAAGTAGTCATCAGCAGCGGACAGACATATTCCAGACAAATTGATTCAAGGGTTGCATATCTTCTTTCCAGCATAACACAATCAGCAAGCAAATTCTCTAATGATTTAAGACTTCTCCAACACACTAATGAGGTTATGGAGCCATTCGGAAAAGATCAGGTCGGATCATCCGCCATGCCATACAAACAAAATCCTGTCTTATCTGAACGCATAACATCTCTGGCCAGATATACCATTTCACTTTCACAATTTTGTCATTTCACCCATGCGACGCAATGGCTTGAAAGAAGCCTCGATGACTCTGCAGGCAGACGCGTAGCAATCCCGCAATCATTTATGGCAACAGATGCCATTTTGAAGTTATATGAAAGAATACTAAAAGGTATATTCGTTAACAAGGAGATGATTCAAAATCGAGTGTATGAGCATCTTCCTATTGCAGCTTCTGAATTCATCATGAGTCTTTCAGCAATGAAAGGCCAAAACAGACAAGAGTGGCACGAGAAACTTCGAAATCTATACCTCAACAACCCCACTGACAATACAACTATTCAAGAACTGAAAAAACTGGTCCCTGAGGCATTCGATATAAAGGTTCACATAGGAAATGCGCCACAACAAGTCGAAGAGCTTATAAAAGAAGCAAAAAAATTAATCAGCTGATCAAAATTAACCTGAGTTTGCTCCCTAAAGACGATACTAAATTAGACAGATAATGAACGGTTCATTTTTTATTATTTCTTCAATAATTATTCAAAATATTGCGTCTATTAACTGGAAGATATGATCTTCGACATTAGAGTTCTGGATAAACAAAATCATGGATAAATACCGTAAAACTAGCCCTCAAACAAGGCACTTCGCATCATATCAAAATTTCGTAAAAATTTTCATACTGTTTTTACTCCCGGCTATTTACGGGTTTTCCCCTGGAATTGCCGCCTTTGATATCGGACTTATTCTGCCACCGGGGACATCCGATGAATCGATCTCAACATATACACCCACAAGGAGAAGTTATATCGAAACAAAAACACGAAATGAAGAGGAGGATTATCACGGAACCGAAGTAATAAGCAATCTTCCACTCTCAGTACCATTTTCCGGCAATTTTACAGAACTGGTGAATATACAGGGAGTTGATCTGGTAGGAGAGCTGCAATGGTATGACCATTTTAAGATTGGAAATGACCCTGTTGCATCTTCACTTAAATATGAACCATATGACTCAATTCGATCAAGATTTGAAGGACGCCTGAAATGCATCTATCTTCTTTTGACAAAATTTTTCTATAACAATAAAACATCAGATCTGGAGGATGCATACTATCTTACTCTCTTTGGAGACGCAACGGCAAGCCATGCACTTAATATGAGAATCTTTAACGGGACAAAACTGAGAGAATTCTGCGATGAAGCTCTTAGTTATATCTCCACTACTCAGGGTGTACCAAGTATTCCAAACCCTCAGAGTTCATTTGAAAATATGATGTACAAATTAGTAATAAGGGAACTGACCTGTTACTATCCATTTACAAGCGGGCCATTTGCTCCGGAACTGGACAACTTCTCCAGAGAGCAGATATATCCCTACATAACTGCCTGTTTAAACAACAGTAACAAAAGACTTAAAAGAAATGCGGTATACTATCTTGGCCTTATCGGTAAATATAACGAGCTGTTTGAAATCTTGAAAAGTACAAAAGATAACGTTGAAAAGCTCAGAGCGCTTTATTTTCTGACGAAAGCAAAATATAACAAACTTTCATCATATCTCATTGAAATTCTTCCCAAGGAAAAAAGTCCTGTCTTTAAAATAGCAATCATAAACTCACTAAGAAAATTAGGGGACATGAAGGCATTTCAGACCTTGGTTCAGACGCTGGATAGAACGAATGATTACGAGCTTGCTTTCGCCCTTATAAAGGCTTGCATAAATTGCATGGATGATTCAAGAAAAGATCTGAGGTCAAAACTCATGGACAAATGCAAGTCACTCAAAAATATTCGCTGGCAAGATCCGGAAATACCATTTCAAAACTACAAAAATACAGTTAACTATATCGAAGGTTACCGGCACAAAGCCATGGGACAGCTCACAACTATCGCTCTTGCCATCTGCGGAAATAAGGCAAGTTACGACAAAATAATGGAAGATATAGAGGCAATGTATCGCGATCTTGACAGACAAAAAGGTTTTTTTGCTGATCAGAATTCTGAATATCTGTTCTCACGTTACTACTCATACTATGCGGAACAGTACTTCTGCAACAACGTTATGCTTTTTCTCGTAAGCATCCTGCACAAAATAAAGGATGGTAAATTTATTTTGGATAAGATTATTTCTTTAAAAGGAATGGGAGAGAACAGAATTTTCAATACTGCTATCGATCTCTACTATAATGCTTATCCCGGAGAGTTTGTATCGTGGATCGAAAGTCTCAGCACTAAAGAGCTGTTACATGTATTTAACCATCAAACCACATCAAAAATCCTGCAGCAATTCGAAAGGTTTGCCCCGAGCGACAAATCACAAAAATTATTAAACGCCATTGTTAATGCCTATAACGTATCTTTGTCAGCAGAGGCAAAAAATATTGTCGCTTATTCAATAATATTGCTAGGCATGAAAAATAAGATCTCCGATGATGTTTTGATCAATATCATCAAAAAAGAAATGACGCTCAGTGTAAAACGGCCTCCTTTATCCGCTGATTTAAATCCTTTACAGGCAACTTTATACCCTGAAACGAAACTCCTTGAAATTGCGATTGAAATGCTGGGTAAAATCAAAAGTCCCGCCGCAGAACAGCTGCTAACTGAAATAAATTCGGCGGACGAAGAAATTTCGAGGGCTATTGCAAGGGCTCTTAGATACTTTAACTCAGAAGAAGTGAAAGAGACTCTGATCAAATATCTGTCAAATAATGACCCATGGACAAGACTCATTGCATATCTTTCACTGGAAAATATTTCTAGCAAACAGCACAGAGTAGACTGGTTCTATTCATCCGATGATGCGCTTAAAAAAGAGGGCAAAGCTTACGTAAAAATCCTCAAAAACTTACAAATAAATATAGTACAAAAAGAGAATATTGAACCTGACAACGATATCACGCAAAATGAGATTATAACCAATCAAGCTGATGACAAACCTGATGACCCGGTGAAAGAAACTGAGGGCAGTTCCAACACAAATATTGTTGTAGTTGCCAAAGAAAAACAGCAAAGAACTGCAAAACTGTCAGAATATACTGAAGATGGTTCTGCGATGATTGGATCGATTACCTACCAGTATAACTATGACGGCAATCTGGAATCAGTAATTCAGCGTGATGTTAACGGGACTGTTGCCGGAATCATAAACGGAGAGCTTTATGATATCCATCTTAAATTTACATTGGGCTGCTGCTTTTATGACAAGATTTTCAGCTATCCTGTCCATAAATTCGAATATAATGAAAAACAACAGCTCATAAAATGGCTGATGTGCGATGCCAGCCAGATATCAAAAATCGAAATTACCTTTGAATATGACACATCGAATAATCTGATTAAAGATCATCTCAAAAGCGATGCAGAAGAGCATCATTGCACTTATATATACACGAACAACTACATTACAACTAAGCTTACAGAGATAAGCAAATCCGCAGCTTCAAAATGGACTTTTGAATATGATGAAAACCTCAGATTAAGCTCAGTAACCCAATATCAGAACTCATCTGACGGGACAGAAAAACAACTGAAACGAAGGGTATTTTCATACAATAGCGCAGGAAGGGTTGCCTGTTATGAAATCAGCAAACATGATAAATATATAATGCTGTACGACGATGAGGGTAATATTGAGACATGCGTTCTCGGACAAAACGGATACGTAACAAAAGAAATAAAATTCGAACCCGCTGCCAAAACAAACTGAAATCTACTCATAATTCCTAACATTCGATATAATAATCTATCACAATGAGAAAAATCACTGAACATTATCTCCGTATGAATGAACTCAATTACTTTTCTCTGATTGCAGGTTTTACAATTATCTGCAACATATCAAGTTCGTTAGAAATAGACACAGACAATGAGTTCGAGGTAATTGATAAAAAAACAAGAGAAATTGTAATAAATGCGGCCGATTTTCTTGTTAAAAACCAGAACAAGGATGGAACCTTTACATATGAGATCGATATTGCAAATAACAACAAATCAAAATCAAATAATGGGATCAGACAGCTGGCAACGACTTGGATAATCGGACAGTTTGGAAGATTATCAGGGGAACAAAAATATACCGATTCAGCAGATGAAAGCATAAAATTCTGGCTAAAATCGTGCGAATTTAAGAATAACAATTTTATCGTTATAGATAATACATCGGGTAAACAAAAATCTAAGCTCGGACATCTTGCCTTTCTTCTTTTATCAATGCTCGAAACTGACAAAGAAAAATATCAAAATGAAATACAAAGACTGGTCAAATCAATTCTGTCCCTGCAAAAAACAGACGGCAGCTTTACGACATATATTATCCCGCCAGAAAAAAAAGGGGGTGAGGATTATTATCCCGGAGAAGCGCTTCTTGCACTTGTGACTTATCTTCAATACTCAGATGATGAACAGATTACAAACTCTATATCGAGCGCTTTTAAATATTATACAGAGTATTTTTCACAAAGGCTCAAACAGGATTCAGAGCCGCCGAGCGCGTTTATTCCCTGGCAGTCACGCGCGTTCTCGAGATTTTATTCACTCAGTAAAAATAAGGAGCATGCGGAATTTGTATTTAAGATGACTGACTGGCTCCTGCAGTTCCAGGGTGAAAATGGAGGATTCTTCACGGATCCTTCATCCAACAGTACGGCAACCTATACCGAAGGAATTTGCGAAGCATTCAGGCTGGCAAAAGAATTAAATGATAAGGCCAGAATTCACAAATATGAAACAGCTATTCAAAAAGCCCTATACTTTGTCAATTCACATCAAATCACCGACAAGCAATATAAGGGAGGATTTTTATTTACAGGAAATTCTATAAAAATCAGAATCGACACAATCCAGCATGCAGTCTCTGCCAATATACTGTATAACTTATATAAATAAATCTCTTGCAGCACTGTCAGTTGCTGACAGTAAGTTCGTCCTGATACGCGGTAAGCAGGCTTCGTTCAACAACTTTGACAAGAAGATCTTTCGTAAACGGCTTTGGTATGAATCCATATACGTTGTATTTAATATTCTTTGGAGTTTCCAGCAACAGTCCTCTGGCACTCATTAATATTATTGGAACTCCGCGCGTAAATGAATTATTCTTCAGAATCCTTATCATAGTGAAACCATCTACTGTCGGCATCATTATATCAATGATATAAAGCGAGAATTCTTCTCTGGTTGCATGTCGAAGGGCATCGAGCGGATTTTTATATGCGCAAACCTGGTACCCCTCTTTTTCCAGGAATATCTTTATTATATGCAGGATATTCGGAGTATCATCCACAACAAGGATCTTATGCTTCATAATAAGCGTATATAATACCTCTAAAAGGCAGGCTGGCTAATGTTTTCACAGCAAAAAGTATACATCGAAGTCCACAAAGCTTTCAGTTAATTGAAAGAAAAGAACCTGAAAAGAATACACAAAAAAACCAGCAGTGAATTAACAATCAAAAGAGAATCTTTCAAACTCTTTTTGACCTTAACGGGATCAAGCTTTATTTCAGTATGTTTAAAAGCAGGTTTAAGTAATGCCTCCTGATCGGAAATCAATTTGACTGCGCCCTTGATCTTCTTTCTTAACGAGTCAAGTATCTCGTATACCAATATCACCGATGCCTGATTTTTAGTCAAAAGAATATTAAGATCAATCCCGGAGAGGATTGAAACATTATTTTCATTTCCAAATGCGATGATGTATTCCATCTGCTCAGACTCAGCAATAACAATCAGATCTTTACTGTTATTATTTGAAGTGATAATCGGATTCGCCATAAAAGGGCCTTTTACTGCAATGTCAGATCCAGCGAATTTCCCTTTGTGAAAGTTCAATGACTGTATGAGTTTTTGCTCTCCAAACTCAAACTGATTTATTAAACATTGATTAAAAAAATTATTTGTTTCCATGCTGTACTTAAAATCCTTAACTTTATCAAAAATATGTATATCTGATGACAAATCAGAAACCAGTTTAATCCATTGAATGGATTTTATAAGCTTAAACAGCTCGTTTTCATGATCACCGGCATAATCAACTAATAACAATTCTTTGTCAGGATCGATAATATTGTCTGACTCTAAATCATCTGCAGTTTCCAGTCTAATCGTTCCAGACTGATAAGGAAGAACAAGGCTTGTCGCTCCCTTTTTTAAAGTGAACTCCTTGCCTCCTATATTGACGTTACTAGCAATTGTGGAAACAACTCTCAAAAAAACTTTATCCCCGCTGATTTCAAACGATGTGATTCCAACATTAGATGGAGATCCCTTTTCAACCTCAAAAGTTTCAATATTGTCAGGCAAAGTGATTTCACAACTATCAGTAACAAAAAACGCTTTGCTTGAATGGTCAACCAAACCATAAAACTTTTTTATATCGAATGAAGGCTCCGTTGGTGAAACCGAGTTCAGCTTCACGAATTCTTTATAGTCTAGTCTAACTGCTGCTCCATCTTTCAGGGTGAAAATAGTGCACTTATCTGTATTTCTACCGCGTTCTCTAATGAGATTGAATGCTGAATCGAAGTTAGTTGTTCCGTCCGAATATTTACGCTGCATACTGATCGAGTTATCTAAAATGAATACAATATCATAAAAATTGTTTTCTTTATGTGGACCTGCCAAATTCAATATCAGTCCAGTTAAGGTTACGGCATATAGCAGATATAAAAATGACATTCGGAAACGTTTTTCTCTGGATAACTCAGGCATACTGAGGCGGAAAATCTTCCATTGCTCAATTGCTGATATATGAAGGATCTTTCTGTAATTATAAAGAAACCCCAAAAGTAATATAAGTAACGGAATGATCAGAGCAAACAACCAGTACGGAAAATCAAATCCTAAGGTCATAATTCCCAACTAGATTTATAACGAAGATCAATCACGTGAAAGTTTTAGACTCATATAAATGTTATCTTCGCGTTATTGCGGTCTACTGCCTTCAAGATATACATACTCATCGTACGACAATTGAAAAACCATCTTGCAAATCATATCTTTTGGTCCTGCTCCCGTATATCGTTCTGTATCTCCAATATATCTATATGTTTTTCCATACTCATCTGCATATCCAAGCTTTTTGTAAAGTTTATCAAAAACCAAATAGTAGATTTCTACCTTGGCACCTATCACCTTTTCATGCTCCTCCATATAACCAAGGTGCTTTTTTTTACCTTCCGACTCATGCATAACATAATACCGATTGACTAATGTATCTTTATACCCTATGCGGTCAGGATTCTTTATTGATTGTACATTATATCCGTAGCCGCAACCTGCCAGCGACAGCACCAATAAAAGAAGGCAAAACCTCATAGATTTAGATGTTACCTGATTTAGACGTTTTTTAAAGCGAAAGAACTGCCATTTCTAATCTCGAAATTCACAGCTTCTGGCAGGCGGCGGGGCTGGCTTCCTTGGTCTGGTTTCGGTCAGGAGTTTCGGATAAAATGAGTTCGAGCCAAACTGTAAAGACACTCATTCACGATTCCACCTTCTGAGTTCCAAATTGGGAATGTGCCCAGGACAGGAGTCGAACCTGCACGGGTTTCCCCATAGGCACCTCAAGCCTACGTGTATGCCAATTTCACCACCTGGGCAGCAACAATTATAGAATTTAGATTTTAAAATTAAGAATTATC
>JACQRL010000368.1 GCA_016206485.1 Planctomycetota bacterium
AACTATCATCGCATCCTTGCCAAACTCATGTTTCAATTTAACCGCTTCTTGTAAATTCTTTGGAAACAACGGTTCAAATTTAGGAAGTCTTAGCATATTAGATCATTTCTAATTTAGCATTTCAAAATTCAAAATGTTTTTACGTTCCTCTATGAACATATTCCTCAACTCCCTCAGCTGTACCATCGCCACCCTGACCCTGAGTTTTGACCTTTAGTGCAGGCGGATACTTTATTTCCGGAAATTTATTAAAGCCGACTCTGGCTTCTTTTCCTTCTTTTTTCAATTTAAGTCCTTTTAAAACTTTTTCAGGAGTAAATGGCAGCTCGTCTATCCTTACGCCAACAGCATTGTATATTGCATTTGCAATTGCAGGAGGAATCGGCAGCAGCGGACCCTGACCAACTTCTTTGCCACCGAACGGTCCGTTGGGATCAGGACGCTCGACCAAAAATGTTTCAATTTCCGGCATTTCAAGGCTGGTAGGACTCTTATACTCAAGTATTGAAGGGAATTTATGAACGCCCTTTCTAAAAATCTGCTCCTCATAAAGAGCTTCACCAAGTCCCATGTAAACACTACCCTCTACCTGTCCTATTGATAACATCTTGTTTATTGCCTTTCCAATATCGTGTGCAACCCATATTTTCTCCATATTTACCAAACCTGAATCCGGATCAACCGCTAATTCAACAATTGCGCTGGAGTAACTATAGCATGGAGAAGGTCCCACGCCAGATCCCTTAAACTTTCCCGGTGAGGGAGGCGGCGCATAACTGCCTGTGGTACAAAGCGCCCCAAATTTTTTTTCAGCCATTATTACGGCCTCTTTGAAGCTTAGCTGTTTCTTTCCATTAGAGACCAGAACATGACTATCTCGAAAATCGATTTCATTTTCACCACATTTCAACTCGGCTGAGATTGCTTTGATAATAAACTCTTTCAATCTTTGCGCTGCCTGTATAGCAGCGTTCCCGCACATAAGAGTTACCCTGCTGGAATAACTTCCAAGATCTACAGGTGTTAAATCAGTATCGGAAGTTATAAGTGCAACATCTTTAAACGGATCCAATCCAAGGATTTTTGAAACAATTTCCACCAAAACAGAATCAGATCCCTGGCCTATATCAGCTGCTCCGCAATAAACAGTTACAAGTCCGCTTCTGTCAGCACGAAGTTGTACTGCTGAATGAGGTAATGGATTCCAATAAATCGGCAGCCCTGCTCCACTCAAATAGCTGCTACAAGCAAATCCAATGCCCCTGCCATAAGGAAGTTTCCCAAACTTCTCCTTCCACTTTGAAGCTTCCAGGACTTTATCGATACACTCATCAAGAGAAATCGTAGAAACCTTTAACCAATTTGCGGTTATTGTATTATCTTTAACTAATATCTTTTTTCTTAACTCAATTGGATCAACCTTTAAATCCTCAGCTACCTTATCTAAATGAACTTCAACGGCAAATCTTGGCTGAGGTGTGCCGTGACCTCGCTTCGGACCACAAGGCGGTTTGTTTGTATACACTCTCGTCCCGCGAAAACTGTAATTATCAACCTTATAAGTTACTGTTTGAAGAGCTCCTGTATAGTATGTTGTTGCAACTCCATAACTGCCATATGCCCCGCCATCAAGTATAGAATGGAATTCCATTGACCTGATCGAATCCAACTTCTTCTTGTCCCACTTGGTTTTTATCTTCATCAAAACCGGGTGTCTGCCTCTGTGCGTGTAGAAAACTTCTTCCCTTGTAAGAGTGATCTTTACAGGTTTTTTGTAAATCATAGAAAATTTGGATGCTACTATTTCGTGAGGAAATGGATCACTTTTGCCGCCAAATCCTCCTCCTACTGGGGTAGCAACAACCCTGATTTTTGTCTCAGGAAGCCCCAAAACTTTCGACAGTGTTCTATGCACATAATGCGGTGTTTGAGTAGAACTATACAGAGTAAGCCTGCCGCTTTTGGAAAATACCGCCACACAGGAGTGTTGCTCCATCGGCAGATGATTGCTACCTTGATAAAAAATAATATCTTCTCTCTCATAATCATATCCTGTTCCGTTTTCAAGAAGATCTCCAAAATCAAGCGGTATTGATTTATGTATATTAGCATCTGCCCTGCTATCCTTATGAATTTTGTTATACGCCGGGTTTAATGCCGAATCAATATCCATAACCGGTTTGTATTTATCATATTCGATTGAGATCTTTTCCGCCGCATCCTCACACACAAGCTCATCAACAGCCAGAACTGCTACTACCGGTTCACCAACATATCTTACAGTATCTTGCGCCAGAGCATACTCATCCTGGCTTACAGGTAAAATTCCATAAGAAATCGGGATATCCTTTCCGGTTAAAAATCCGACAACACCTTCTATTTTCTGAGCGCGTGAACAATCGATCTTCTTTATCTTTCCAAACGGAGTGTTTGAATATACAAGTTTAGCATATAACATATCAGGAAGCTGGATGTCATCTGCATATATAGTTTCCCCGGTAGATTTAGGTATGCCGTCGAATTTAGGATATGATTTCTCTGGGCTGGAAGTCACATCAGCTCCAGCTACTTAAAAAACTTTGCCTCTCCATAATTGGATTCAGCCAACTCTTTGAGAAAATCAGTCCCTATTTCCGATCCGATTCCAATAACATGAAAGGCAATTTTTCTAAAAGGCTTCAACTTAGCGACAAAATCCTTGATATCCTTTTTTCTGGTCAGAAAACCCATGTTCGGTTCTCCATCTGTAAGCAGAACAATCGAATCAATCCCATCCTGCACAGAAAAAGGATCCATTGAATCTCTATGAAATATCCCCGTGAGCTCCCCTTTAGCACCTTTTGCAGAAATATACTGATAACCATCCATAACAGGGTCACTTATATTAGTTGCATTGCCGGTCACTAAAGAATCGATGCGCCGCATTGCGTCAAGCTTATTGAACCAATCCGCCTGTACAAGCAGTTTTTTCCATGGAAAAACTGAACTGTCATAGAGTAAGATATCAAATAATATATCACCATGAAGTTTGAAAAGCGTCTTTATCATCTGCTTCTGCAACATTTCAATTCTTTTAACCGGTTTCTTTTCCATCCATTTATTAAAGATTTCAACACATTCTTTGAAAGCTGAAAATTCCTGACCCTTCAAGGGTTTTTTAGGTGTGAACGGGTCCATATAATCGCCGGATCCTGTAGTGGATGTAACTTCGAATTTATTTTCATCATCACTGGGAACCTTCGGCCCCTCCGGGTCTTCTTCAGAAGTCAACGGTTCCTGCATTGATCCAGATTTATCCAATACAAAAACCAGTCTGTCAGAACGAATTTTTAGACCGAAAAATTCTGTAGGAGGAATCCCTGTACTCCTTGGATCATCATTAGCCTTCTTATTCTTCCATGCATCCTGCCAGACCGGGATAGAATCACTTTTTAAATCCAGTTTTGTTAGAACGCCTAATACATCAATTAATTTTGCTTTCAGTCGAATAGTTAACCTTGCATTTCCCAATAGAGAGATCAATTTATCAACGACTGTATTATCCCCCAGCTTCTCCAGAGCTGATAAAGATTCGAATCTTGTTTCCCAACCATAATTCCCTTCCAGGAGATCAAAAAGAAGCTTTATATCATCCTGAGCAACCGCAGCAGAAACAGCATTTGCCACAGCAATATGATACAGCGGATCTTTTTCTTTTAATATATCAGAAAATAGTTTGCTCACCTGTTTATCAGTCTTATGAAATCCCAATCCCATGATGACATAAAACTTATATCTTACAAACTGGTCACTATATGATTTCTTAACCTCTTTAACCAAAAGCTCAACAGCTTTTTGGGATTTAATCCCTTTACAAAAAGTTAAAAATCCATCGAATACATCTGCATTAACTCTTGCTTCGGATGAAGGGTCCTTATCTCTCAGTCTGTTTAATTCTTCAAATAAAACCCTGTTAGCCATCTTGACACAGCTGGAATCTGCATCGCCGTCAAGAGCCTTGGTCAATAGTTCTAAACAAATTACACGTCTGCCGGGAACATCAGAATCGATATTTTTTTCAAAATATTCCTTCGCCTTTTTGAATTCATTTGATGATTTCCAGGACACAGAATCTAAGGCAAAGCTGACGGAAAACAAAGCCCCTGTACACAGATACAAAAATCCCGCTTTTAACATAAACACATTTTATCAAAACTTATTCAATTTTTCACGTATCAAATCAGCCCTTGTTATATCCCTTGTTCCCTCTTTCATTTGTTGGCCATAAATCTTTTGTAAATGCCCCGGTTGCACCATTATAAATAACTCGTTTACAACCTGAAGTGGAACTGACTCTATAAGCTTCATATTTACGCCAAGCCTGATCGCAGAAAGCAATTCAAGAGCTTCTTCACTTGTAATGGAGCGCGCGCTTTTAAGCACTCCATATGCCCTCCAAATAGTATTTTCCAGGTTCTTCCCTTGATCTTTTGATAATTTTTCTCTCCATGTTGTTTCAAATCTCACTATCTCAGGTATAACTTTAACCAGCTCCTCAATTATATCTTGCTCCGATCTTCCCAAAGTAGTCTGGTTAGAAACCTGAAAGAAATTCCCGAGCGGTGATGTTCCCTCTCCATAAAAACCTCTTATAGTATATGAAACTCTCGTCAAAGACTGTATCACCTTTTCAATCTGTTTGGTGTACACTATGGCAGGAAGGTGCATCATCACAGAGACTCTCAAACCTGTACCGATATTCGTTGGGCAGCATGTTACATATCCGTATTTACTGTCATATGCATATGAGACGACTTCTGATAAAATATCATCAATACAATTAGTAGCTTCAAAGGCAACCTTAGGATTAAAAGAAGACTCCAACGACTGAAGTCTGATATGGTCCTCCTCATTTATCATTATACTGACCCTTTCATTTTCAGTTATAGCAACAGAACGATTTAATTTTGAGTTCAAATGCTCACTGCTTATCAGATGCCTTTCGAACAAAACACGCCGATCAACATCATCCATTTCATGCAATCTATATACTGTAAAAGGCATGTTTAACTGAAGTTTTGATACTTTATCTACAAGATAATTATCGATCTCTTTTGCCTGTTGCGGTGTAACAGAAGTTATAAAAGGATAATTACTTAAATTCCTGGCAAGTCTGACCCTGGTAGACACGACCACACTGGCAAAATCTCCTTCGCCTCTCAACCAACCTATAGGTTTTTTATAAATTTCCACTTGAAATTTTACTTATTTTGTCCAAAATTCTTTATCTTATCTCTGAGCCGGGCAGCAGATTCATAGTCTTCTTTTTTAACGGCCTCCTGCAATTCTTTTTTCAGTTTTGCAAGTTCAATATCTTTTTTTGCTTCCTGATTGATTTGTTTGGGAGTCTTGCCTACGTGCTGACTTGAACCATGTATCTTTTCAATAAAAGGCTCCAGCCATTCCCCAAACACGCCTATGTCATGAACACAACCAAGTTTTGCAATCTTTCTCATTTTTTCAAAAGTCATCTTGCAAAACGAACACTTTTTTACCTGTAACTCATCTGTTTTAACATTAGTTTTTTCTTCAATAATCCCGCTCACGAGATCTCCAAGCGAAAACGTTATCTTCTTCCCAATTATGCCTTTTTGTTTACCACATTCAGCACAGATATGAAGCTCTGTTTTGTTGTCATTTATAATCTCAGTTATATGGATTGTAGCAGGATAATCATTGCAAATTTGGCACATCATTTTGATTTATTATAGTCTACCGAGGCATAATTCAATCTTTTTTGCCGATAACCTGTTTTTCCCACTTTGAGATCTCAGCTACTGACGCAAGTGTACCCTGTTTTCGTATTTCCTCTCTTATTCTGTTCTCCTTTTCAAGAACATCCATCGCGCGGTTTGCTACCTCGATAATTTTACTTTTAGTTACATGAACCAAGCCGCTATCATCCGATACGATCCAGTCACCCGGAGAAATTTTTAATCCATCAATGGAAAGTGTCACATTCATCTCGCCAAAACCTTTTGGTTCACCAGCTGTAGGTGTAATAGATTTGGAATAGACAGGAAATCGCAGAGCTCTTATCGAATCGACATCTCTACACGCCCCATTTATTACAACTCCTGCAATTTTCTTTTGAATACAGGATTCAGTAGCAAGCTCTCCCCAAACAGCTGGAGGAACACCTCCGGCATCAATAACAATGACACTTCCTTCACCTGCGTAATCAATCGATTCTACAGGTTTTGCCCAGTCACCGGGATAGGTGCGAACAGTATAGCATGGTCCGGCAAATCTTACGCCTGGGGTTACTTGTATAAAACCATTCAATTCACCTTGTCTATGCATTGCATCAGAAATATTAGGAGTTGAACATTTTAAAAACAGCTCTTTTACCTGCTCTGTTTTTTTGGCCCGCTTGAAATACTTCGAAACAACTATTGTCTGACTTTTAATTGCTTTTACTATATCACGCGTTGCATTGATGGCATTTACTGACTTTGTTATAGCGCCGCCAACTATCACAATACCTGCTCCAGCCTTCACTACATCAGCTATAATCTCCGAATGTAAACCGCCTGCTACAGCGATTGGAATATCAATTAAATCAGCCAGTTTCTTAAGATTTATAAGTGGATCAATCCCCCTCATTTGTTCATCTATCGGAATATGCAGTGACACATGATGCGCGCCTAATTCCTGAGCTAGAATAGCCCTCGCTAATGGGTCTGGAGTGTTAATTAAATCAATTGCTATATCTATTCCATAATTGCTGCCAGCCTCAATACATTCTTGCAGGGTGGCATCACTTGCTGCTCCCAATATGCTCGCACAGTTAGCCCCTGCTTTAGCTGCTGACTCAACTTCTACCCTGCCGGCATCCATTGTTTTTAGGTCAGCAACGATGTATTTATCCTTAAAATCACGTCTTAGCTGCCTGATTGAATCCATACCTTCGCTTTTGATAAGAGGCGTCCCTGCCTCCAACCAGTCAGCTCCACCTTCTACTGCTTCTTGCGCCAGCTTCAGCGCCCTTTTAAGCTCAACAAAATCAAGAGCTACCTGCAGTACAGGGTAAGTAAACTTCATACACCGGGAATTATAGCCGTTGTATCTTCAAAAGCAAAGTGTAGATCGTAAAAGTTCGAATCCATGGGTTTTTCAATAATTCAGTGCTGCTATTACTAAATGCAGATTATTTAGTTGTCGTTACCTCATCGAGAACTTCAAAAACAAAGACCATTTTATCAGCGCCAACCCCATAGCTGGATTGTTTCTGAAATTTTAGACGAGTTATATCTTTTATCTGATCAACGAATAATTCTTTCTCCCACCAATTCTGGTCAACAATAATATATTTGATTTTATTCCTGTATATAAAATCCTTAAATGAATCCCCGTACAAATATTTATATTTATTTC
>JACQRL010000369.1 GCA_016206485.1 Planctomycetota bacterium
GGTAGAGAGTATTATTTGAAAAAAAATTTTAATCATGCACGTTACTATTATTTAGAAGCACTGAAATATCACCCTTTTTGGTGGAAACCATATGCCGGGCTACTTCAGATATTTTTAAAACAAAAGAAATTATAGCTTAATGGATGGATCAGTAATTAATTACAAGAGACGAATCCAGCAGATATATCTACCCCCATGTGGTAATAAATACTGGCGGTTTGAAGATATAATTGGACATAATAACATCCGTTATTTTAGTTTTGGCAGACATGCATTGGCTGAAGGATTGATAGCGTCAGATATTTGCAAAGGTGACAAGGTATTGATTCCAGGGTTCATTTGCCGCGATTTGCTGTCGGCGATTAATTCAATTGGGTCTGTGCCAATTTATTACGAGGTAGGCAAAGATTTGAACATTAGTACTGCACCAGAAGATTTGCCTGATGCTAAAGCTATTTTAGCCGTTAATTATTTTGGTTTTGCACAGAATCTGTCGCCATTTAGGGAATATTGTAATCGCACCGGAGCTATTTTGATTGAAGACAATGCTCATGGACTTTTCAGTAAGGATGAAGATGGCAGGCTTCTTGGGACAAGGGGTGATATTGGTATTTTTAGCTTACGAAAGACTGTTCCAATACCAGATGGAGCAGCACTTGTTGTAAATAACCCTGATATTGCGTATAATTTAAAACCGCAATTACCATTCAATAGTAAGCATAAAGCGTTTTCTTTTAAAATCAAACAAGGATTGAGAAGATTAGCACCGTTAATTGGACCGACTTCTATGCAATCTGCAATTTCAGCTGTAAGATTCTTGAGAAAGTTGAGAACAGGTCATGAGATAGAGCCTTCACAACCTGATGCGGAATTTATCCTGCCTGAAAATCCATTACCATGTTCTAAGTTGTTCTCATATCTTTTTTCAATAGACATTAACGAAGAAATAAAACGGCGTATAGAGTTATATATTTGGGTAGATATGCTTCTGAAAGATATGCCATGTACTCCAGTATTTAAAACACTTTATGAGCAGGTAGTTCCCTATGGATACCCTTTTTATTCTTCAGGTATGACGCTTATTAAAATAAAAAAAGTACTAAAAAACTATGCCATTAGATACTTTCAGTGGCCAGATTTGCCTAATGTTATAATATCCTCTGCACCTGAACATTATAAAACGATTTGGGTGGTTAGTTTTTTATGGTGAGATGGGAGTTGCTTAAGGATGACTTGGCAGAAGATATTTGGAATAAAAACTTAACAAAGTTTAGCGATTGTACCATTTTTCAGTCTTTCGCATGGGGTGAATATAAAAGACTGTTTGGCTGGAAGGTATATCGATGGGTAGCTTTTGATGAAAAGAAAGAAATTGTTGCAATGATGCAGGGTTTATTGCGTAAGTATCCTGCCAATTTTGGTTTAATCTGGATTCCCGGAGGGCCTGTAGGCAATGTTTTATACTGGAATAATGATATGAAGCAAACAATTGTAGAAACCACTGGATTAAATAACATTTATTTTAGATTTTATTCAAATAAGAATTATTCAATAGATGATGTTCAGCTACTAAAAAAAAATGGATGGTTAAAAACAATATGTAATCTTAATACTGGTTTGAGTATGTACTATAATCCGTGTAAAAGTGATGAGCAATTACTTAAAGAATTTTCCACTAACTGGCGTCATAATTTACGACGTTCTCAGAAATATAATTTATCAATAAGACTATGGATAACTCCTGATATAGATGAGATGCTTGCAATTTATAATTCAATGGAGAAGTTTAAAAAAATTGAACAACAATATTCCAGACGGGAGTTGAAAAATATTTTGAAACAACTTGGAAATAGTATAGTCCTTTATCGCTGTGATGATGAAAATGGAAAACTTGTCGGCTTTAGAGGATGCTCCATTGTTGCAGATAAAGGAAGTGAGCTTTTTGCTGCAGCATCGGTTCAAGGGAGAAAAAGGTATGCCTCGTATGCTTTATTTTGGACTTTGATAAGGCATTGCCGCACATTGGGAGTACAATATTACGACATGGGGGGGATTGATCTACGAAAAAATAAAGGGGTATATGATTTTAAAAAGGGAACAGGTGCAATTCCTTTGGAATATCTCGGCGAATGGGAATGGTCCAGCTCGGAGTGGCTTCGCTGGGGAGTTAACCTTGCGGTAAGGTTTAGAAGTGGTCGGCCATGAGATTTAAAAGAGCCATTGTCCGCACTATTTCTGAAATTTCTTCATTAACTTCAACCCTTCAAGCTCCACATTATGGCTTTAGGGTGCTAATGTATCATGCCGTTGGTACACACTTTAAAAATGATGCTAATAGTATTTACAGCATTACCCCTGAATTATTTGAGCAGCAAATGGTTGCTCTTATTAATTATAATAGTGCCTCAGTTACAGGATTTTGCAGTGGACAGGCTGTGGATGGTAAATTAGAAATTGCAGTTACCTTTGATGATGGCTATAAAGATAATTTATATGCTGCTGCACCTATTTTGCTGAAATATAATATACTTTTTACTGTATTTGTCACATCGTCATTTGTTCAAAGTAATTCTTCAGAGTTTCTGAATTCCAGAGAACTGAGAGAATTATCTTCGTATCATGGAGTGACAATTGGCGCACATGGTGTCAGGCATGTTCAATTGACTAAGTGTGATGATGCTGTTTTGAAAAGAGAATTGCAAGATAGTAAACATTATCTGGAGGATCTTATCGGTAAATCCGTAACAACACTTGCCTATCCCTATGGTATGGTTGATAGACGGGTACGTGACGCTGCAGAAGATGCTGGTTATGTTCGTGGTGGATGTAGCCTTTTTGGTATCAATGACACATTGAGAGACCCATTATTGTTGTGTCGTTCAATAATACTCTCCCAAGATTCTGAACGAGTTTTTCTACAAAAGATTTATGGAGATTGGGATTGGTGTCGTTGGTTTAAAAAAGACCCTATAAACACATGACTCAGGGTTATTCATTTTTATATAAAAATAAAAA
>JACQRL010000379.1 GCA_016206485.1 Planctomycetota bacterium
GACTCCTCAGTATATTTTTCAAGATCTTTAATCTCATTTATCCCCTTGAATTTCCCATAATCGACCTCACCAACTGAGACAAAAACAAAGTTGCGAAAATGATTCGGAAACAGCCTTTGCAAGGTTAAAAAAAGGTGCACACCTGCGAAATTGTATCCCGAAACCAAAAGTATCGCCGTTCTGTTAGAAGACACGACCTCACCTTCTTTTGATGATTTAGTTAAAGAAAGTGAAAGCGTTGAGTCGTGTATAACCGAACTAAATTTCCTGAAATAACTCTGTATATGCAGGTAGTGGCGCTTCACAAGTATACAGGCGACCATAACAACTCCTATAAGCATAAATGCAAGCCATGAACCAGATAAAAATCTAAAAGTGAGCAGGGAAGCAAGGATTATTCCTGATAACAATAGTCCTATACCATTAACTGACATCTTTAACCACCAGATCTTCGATGAAGCCCTCTCCTTCCACCAGTGAAGACACATACTCAACTGAGAAAAGCAAAATGTAATGAACACTGCGGTACTGTATATTATCACAAGTTTATGCACACTGGCAGCCGTTACAAAAATGAAAAAAAGTGCCATTAATGAAAGAACCAAAACTCCATCCTGTATGACTAATCTATTACTCAAATGAACAAATCTCCTTGGTAACCAATGATCCAATGCCATTTGCGCAATAACTCTTGGTCCATCTACAAAACCTGTCTGGGCTGCAACGAACAAAAGAAATGCCTCCGATATCAAAAGCACTATAATAGTTATACCTATGCTTGTATCAGAGAGGATTGTTTGAAACAGCACTGCATTCAATGATTTTCCCTGTACGGGCTTGATATCATATGCCAGGTAACACAAAAGCAAACTGCCGCTTATAAAACTCAAAGAAATTGCCATATATAACATTGTCCTTCTCGCTGTCTGGACTTTTGGTTCGCGCAGTATCTGCATGGAATTACTTACAGCCTCCAAACCTGTATATGTGCCGCAACCTGCAGTAAATGCATATAACAATGGCGCAAGCATACCAACAAATGACAGAGCTCCGGCAGTCGAAGCCGCAGTTTTATACGACTGAGTAGTTATTGTAGTGATATTTCCTATATTTGATAAAACACCGTAAGCCAAGATAACAATGTGACTCAGTAAAAAAGCCAGGAAAATCGGGACAAGTATTATTATTGTTTCTTTAACACCCCTTAGATTCAGATAAACCATCCCTACCAAAACAATTACTGTAAACAATATTTTGTACTGTTGATAGGAATTCGGAAGAAAACTCAGGATTGCATCGACACCGCTGGCTATCGAAATGGCAATAGTAAGAATATAGTCGACAATCAATGAGCAACCCGTAAGCAAACCTGATGTCCTTCCTAGAAGTTTTGTGGCGACAACATAACCTCCACCGCCATTCGGGAACAGACTGACAATCTGCGAATATCCCATTGAAAGCACAAATATTGTCATGACCATAAGTCCGATTAATGGAATTATCAAAAACTTATTTTGTCCCAATGCCTTATATGTTTCTTCCGGACCATAGCATGCGCTTGAAAGGCCGTCAGCGCCAAGCCCAACCCAGGCAAGGATCGCAACCAGTGAAATATTTCTTAAAGTCTCAGGGTCAAAGATGTTTTTCGCCTTTCCAAAAAGCAGCTCTTTGATATTCATTTAACCAAACAGTATAACCCAGCAAAACAGAGTGACTAGGATTATGATGGAATATCGAATACAGAAGACATCAAACAGAAATCAGGAGACAGAATACAGAGAGTGGTTATGTAGTGAGGCGTCGGTAGGTCTCTTTAAATTGCTCTTCGCTCATTCGCTTGATATTTTCAGACCAATTAAATCTCACTAAATCGTCCGGGTTCCTTGGAATAACGTGAAAATGGATATGTGGAACAATCTGCCCGGCACACTTGTCATTATTCTGCAAGATATTAAACCCCTGATAACCGAGCTTTATTATAAGTTTTGCAGATACATCTTTAACAGCTGTCATTAATCCCTGTGCTAATTTTTCAGGAACTTTTGTCAGTACATCAAAATGTTCTTTTGTACATACAAGGGTATGGCCAGGATTTATGGGGTTGATATCAAGAAAAGCAATTACGTCATTACTTTCATATGTAATAAATGCGGGAAGCCTTTTAGAAACTATCTTGCAAAAGATACAGTTTTCCAAGATTACTTTTTGCTCTTAGCTTTAGGTTTTGTTTCTTGTTTTTTTCCCCTTTTTTCGAGCTTTACTTCTTCCTGCGCAAGTTTACCTCTTCCGGCAGCATAGAGTTCCTGGTCTTTATCCTTGAGTTCCACGAGTTCCAGTATGACTCTCTTCGCATTGTCCCCAAGTCTGTTAAAAGCAACCTTTCCATGACCCTTAGATTCCCATCTGAAACCGCCGAGTTTTAAGATCCTTGTGTATCCGCCATTTCTCTGGTCAAATCTCTCAACAATGTCTGTAAACAGTTTTTTAACTATTTTCTTGTCCTGTAAAATTGATAAAGCCCTTCGATAGTTATGCAGATATTCGTGATCCGGAAGGTCCTGCGCCTTTTTTCCGAGTGTTATAAGCTTTTCCGCCTTTGGCTGGATCTCCTTTGCTTTTGCCTGGGTTGTTGTAATTTTACCGTGCAAAAACAATGAATTCAGCATGTTTCTAAACAGAGAATTCCTGTGCCCTTTGTTTCTATTCAGTTCTCTGCCGGCGATACGGTGGCGCATATCAACACCAGTAGCTAGCTGAGAGCTGAAAGTTGAAAGTTGAAAGTGTCAAGTCCATTGTGCTATACCTTTACAGGCAGATATTCCTCAATATTCATGCCGAGGCTTATTCCCTGTTCAGACAGCTTTCTTTTAACTTCTTTAAGTGATGTCTTTCCAAAATTTTTCAGATTGAGAAGATCCTGTTCCGTTTTCACAACAAGTTCGGCAACAGTTGTTATATTCTCACTTGACAAACAATTGTAGGCGCGGACAGAAAGGTCCAGCTCTTGTACATTCATCTGAAGTTTTCTTCTGATATCTTCTATCCTTCTTTCTCTCATTCTGATTTCTTCTTCCTTTCTTTCCCGGATTATCAGTTCCTTTCCGAGTTCAAACTGCTGGACAAATGGGTTTAGATGTTTTCTTAAGATTTTCGAGGCTTCGCCAAGCGCTTCACGAGGAGTTACAATAGCGTTAGTCCAGATCTCGAGGACCAATCTGTCATAATCTGTCCTTCGGCCGACTCTTGTGGCCTCAACCGAATATTTAACCCTTTTAACCGGAGAAAAATTTGCGTCCAGGAATATCGTTCCGGCATCAGATTCTGCCTTTAATTCTTCTGAAGGGATAAAGCCCCTGCCTTTCTTAACATGAATCGAACAATCAAAATCCACTTCTGAAGTAAGCGTGCATACCTTCTGATCAAGATTCAATACCTTGATTCCGGGAGGACATTCGACATCAGCTCCAGTAACAACTTTCTTTTTATTCGCCTTGATTTTTAAGGTCTGCTCCTCCACATCGTCTTCAAACCTGATGCATAGCTGTTTGAGATTGAGTAAGAGATCAACAACATCTTCATTTACGCCTTCTATTGTGGAAAATTCATGGGCTGCGCCTTTAATTTTAACAGAGATTATAGCAGTGCCCTCAATGGATGCATAAAGCACTCTCCTGAGGCTATTTCCTATTGTATAACCAAATCCCTTTTCAAACGGTTCTATTATAAATTTTGCGTAATTTTGCGTTTCTGTCTGCTCATCGATCAGAACTCTGGATGGCAACTCAAAACTTTTCCATCTTACTCTAAGCATAATACCTCCTAAATAATTATTTAGTCAAAAATTCCACTATAAGTAATGGATTGATTTCAATCTGGGTTTCTTTCAGATCAGGCTCCTGAATAATAGTGCATTTTGGATTTTCTACATCTACAACCTTGATCCATGTCGCGACCCTGTCCTGCTGTTTATTTCTTACGGCGAATGCTTCTTTTGCTATTTTTTTCCCGCTATCAGTCCTGAATTCAACAGTATCGCCGGGGTCAACAACATATGAAGGTGTTCTTACACTTTTACTGTTAACCTTCACATGGTTATGAGTAACTACCTGTCTTGCCTGAGATCTGGAAAGACAAAATCCGGCTCTATAAAGAACATTATCAATCCTTCTCTCCAGAAGTTTTAGAAGGTTCTCACCGCTGTTACCTCGTATGTTGACCGCAATATCCATTATTCTCTGAAGCTGGTTAGTAAAGATTCCATAATGCTTCTTGAGCTTCATGGCTTCCCTGTGATGAATTCCATAATCAGTCACTTTAAGCCTCTTTTTACCATGCTGTCCGGGTGCCCCTCTATTTTTCTCTATGGAGCATTTTTGTGTGAAACAACGCTGACCCTTCAAAAACAGCTTAATTGTTTCCCTTCTGCAAAGTCTGCACTTCGGACCCAAAGTTTTTGACATTAGGCAGAATAGGATAGCTAGGAGGTAAATAGAGTCAAGAAACAAACTATATATAGTCTAAACAGTCGAAACTGTCTGAACAGTCTCAATAGTCAAGACAGTCCACGGCCGTTTAAATATCGAATTGATATTAAAGAAAAGAATTTGAAATATACAATGTGGTATGGTGATTAAATTAAACACAGTTGCTCATTTCCTTAAAGAGCATCTGCAATTTAAAAACATCCCTGAAGAGGTTCAGGAAAAGATTTCAGACCAATCGAACAGATTTGGTAAATACATCAAGATCAGCAGGCTGGGAAAAGGGGGAAGCGGAACTGTCTGGAAGGCATACGATACGACATTAAATAGATACATATGTTTAAAATTTCTGAACGCAGATTCCGAACCAATTTTTGAACGTTTTATAAAAGAAGCAAATACTATCGCGGGACTTGATCATCCCAATATTGTTCCGATCTTTGAATTCGGAAATCTGGATGACAATGCGTACATAGCCATGAAATTTATCGAAGGGATGCCGCTCAGCTCTAAAATTGGACATCTCTCAACAAAACAAAGTTTAGAAATAATATCAAAAGTTTGCGATGCTTTAGTCTATGCCCACAAAAAAGGAGTTATCCACAGAGACATCAAACCACATAATATATTGATGAACCAGGATGGAACTGTATTTCTTGTAGATTTCGGGATTGCAAAAAACCTAAGCAGCGCAACAGTAACTACAGAAGGAACAATAGTCGGGACTCCTCAATACATGTCGCCAGAACAAGCGGAAGGAAAGACAGTTGACAAAAGAACAGATGTATATTCTGTCGGCGCGACTCTATTCCACTGCATTACAAACAGCATGCCATTTAACGGCGAGACTACACTGGAGGTTTTCAAAAAAGTTGCAAATGAAGAGGTTCCAAATCCGCTAACACTAAATAATACACTTCCTGAAGAAATAGGGATTATAATTACCAAAGCTATGTGCAAGGACCCTGCTTACAGATATCAGTCAATTGAGCAACTTAAAACAGACATAGAGTTATTTTTAAACGGAGAGCCAATCAAAGGAAGAAAAATATCATTAAAATATTACTTTTCCAAAAAAATCAAAAAGCATAAGACAATTGTCTTTGCATCCGCATTAGTACTGCTTATCACAAGCGTGATTTTTCTATATTATTACAGCAACTATAAACGAAAAACAATGGCGGAGACTTTTTACCTGCAAGCAGTTGCTCATATCAACAAAGGAGATATCAAAAGCGCAAGACTATTCCTTGAACGCTCGCTGGAATACAACCCTAAATTCACATACGCCCTAAACAAACTTGCCTCAATCCACTGGGAAAGAGAAGAAGACCTCGATGAAGCAAAAACTTTATACAATAAAACATTGCAAATCGATCCGAATAATATCGAAGCATATCTTGGGCTTGGCAGAATTTACCTGAGGCAGGGACTGACAGAGAAAACGCTATTCTACTGTGATAAAGTAATTGGACTGGATCAGAATAATCCTGATGTATACTCAATTCTGGGTGCGGTAAAGCTTATGAACAAAGAATATGAAAAAACCATCGAATACCTGAATAAATCAATCCGGTTAAAGCCTCAAAATGAGGCAGTGCTCAGCAACTTAGGTTACACATACGAGAAATTGGGTATGTATGAAAAAGCTATTAACCATCTGGAAGAGGCAATCAAACTTCAGCCGCTCTATTTTATAGCGTATTTTTATCTGGCGTCAGTGTATGAAAAGACCGGGCAGTTTGGAAAAGCAATTGAGAGCTACGCCAAGGTCATAACAATCAGCCCTAATCATGCTGAGTCATATCTTAATATCGGGACAATCCATGCAAACGCAAACAGACTCAAAGAATCCATATATTTTTTTGAACAGGCCTCACAGAAAAATCCCAAATTATTTATGGCGTTCTATCGCCTTGGGAGAGTGCATTTATTAATGGAACAATACAACAAGGCAATCAACCCTTTAGAACGCGCTCTTTCACTTAATCCTGACCACGATGACGCCTGGGTATCCCTTGGTGAATGTCAAATCCAGCTTGATAAGTTTAAGCGCGCCGAAGAATCGCTCAAAAAAGCCCTTGATATCAACCCAAGAAATGAGGCAGGTATTTATGACCTGGGCATAATCTATACCGCTACAAAACAAAAAGAGCCTGCCTTTGCTATTTATGAGAGACTAAAAGCCCTGGACACAGAAAGGTCGAACACATTTGCAAATCAACTTAAAGAACAAATGGATAACACATTTGGAAAAACTTATTGAATTCTACGATCAACAAAACAATCCTTTCTAAAATCCGCCGGTAGTCCCTGTCCCTTTACTTTCATTACCTCCTACTGGAGCAGGTCCGGTATGGAAA